>CAMYJX010000026.1:5792-33859 GCA_947258825.1 uncultured Pseudomonadales bacterium | reverse complement strand
CGGCGATGGTGTTTACCAGCCCGTCGAAATCCGGCAGCGCCCATTCATCCAGCATGATCTTGCGCTCCCCCGCAACGATCCGCGCATCGGCGGCCGGCATGCCGTCGGCCAGCTTGTCACCGCCCATGAGGCGCACGCGCTGCAGCAGCGCTCCCCGGTCGATCAGCGCGGCGAGCTGCTGCAGGGTCTGCGCATCGTTGCCCGGCGTCGCGTCCGTTATGCCGGTCACGCCGAAGGACGCCAGCATCGCGGATACGGTGGCCACATCCGGCGGGTCGGTGCGCTGCAGGCGAGCGGCGAGCCAGGCGTCGAGCCTGAACAGATGCCCCGTCGGTTGGCCGTCGGCCATCATCAGCCCAGGCAGCGATGTCTGCTGGTAGATGCCCAGCCGGTCCATGGCGGCCGAGTTCAGCAACCACAGCTTGCCGGATCGGTGCTGGATGCGTAGCGGGCGATCCGCCACCATGTCGTCCAACTGCTGCGCGGTGGGCAGGCCCGCCACGGATTCGTGGTAACCGACGCCGCGGATCCAGCCGCTGCCGGGCACCCCCCGCAATACGTCCACCAGTTGGTCGAGGTTGCGCACGTTTGGTGGCCCGCAGCTTATGGAACCCGCTGCCGCAGCCAGGCTCATAAGGTGAATGTGATGATCGTGCAGTCCCGGCAGCAGCGCGTTGCCGTCCGCATTCAGAACCGCTTCACCGGGCAGAGGATCGAGTTGCGCGGCGATGTCGAGGATGTGGCCTGCGCGGCAGCGGACATCCAGAATCTTTCCCGGCCCGCCGGGCTGGTAAACCTCTGCACGTCTGATCAGCAGCATGCTTGCGGGCTCACCGGAATGTGGTGAAAGGCCGTTGCCTGGTTCTCGCTGGGGTCGGGACTCTGACCCCGGTTCAGGCACCAGGCGGTGACCCCGTGTAGAGAGACGTCCAGCAGGCCGCCCAATCCGTTCTGCCAGTGGGACAGGGCGGCGAGGGCCCCATGCAGGCCGGTCAGCGGGTCGGCGACGGCGTCGCCATAGAAAGCGGGGCCGCTGGACGTGGCGCGCACCGCGCCCGCCGCGATGGCGACGTCATCGCCGAAGCCCACCCAGTCGCCGTTGGGCGGTTGCCGGCCGTAGGCCGTGATGCTGAGCCAGATTTTGCCGGGCTTCGCCCGCAGCAGCGCCCCGGTGTCGATGCCCAACTGAGCCAGCGCTCGGGGTCGCGATGCTTCTATCACCACGTCTGCCTCTGCCAGCAGCCGTTGCAGCCTGCGCGCCCCATCGGGCGCGCGAAAATCCACGGTCAGCGTCTGCTTGTTGTGGTTGAGCCGGTGAAAAAATGCGGGCGCGGCAGTTCGCGTGGTGTCCGGGCGGTGACTGCTTTCCACCTTGATGACCCGGGCGCCGCAGGTGGCCAGCAGATGGCCGCACAGGGGGCCCGCCCAAAGGGAAGACAGGTCGACGACGAGCGGTTGTTTCCGCGACCGATCCGGGTTCAGCACTGCTGAGGGGCGATGCAGCGTGAACCAGGGTCCTGCCCTTGGGGGCCCATGCAGGGCGGCCACCGGCAGGCCCATGAGCCGGCCCCGGCTCAGCAGCTCTTCCATGGCGCTTTGCGCAACCTGTTGGGCGAGCGCCTTCAGGTCCGGCAGCCGGCCTTGATGCTCGAGCCAGGCGGGCAGCAGCGACCAGTCTTCGCCCCGCGCCAGGTTCAGCGCCAGCCAGCCGTCCCGTGTCGGCAGAAGGTGGCAACTGCCGTTGGCGGAAACCTTGCCGGGGGACGGCAGCGCCAGCAGCTTCGCCCGCTCGGTCAACCGGTCTGCGCCCCACGCGCCGGGGAACGGATCCCGGCCCATCAGCGTGCGCATGGCCATGAGGGCGCCGCTGGCACAGGCCGGCAGCACCTCCGGCGTGGCTGCCTGGGCGCGAACCGGGGGCTCTCCTTTAAGGGAACGAAGCAGAGCTTGTGCATGTTCCCGGGCTCGGGCGTGTTCGCTGACGGTGGCACGGGTCATGGCACGAGTATACTTGGCCTCATGAGCCGGGTTTTATCCCCACGCGAGCTGAGCGAGCTGCTGAGCTCGCCCCTGCTGGCGGAACAAACCTCCGTTGTCCGTCAGGACGCCGACGCGTGCCTGATCGTCGATCTGTCGGCGGGAGATCTGTCGTGTCTGCATGACCGGACCTCGGCAGGCTGTCCCGTCATTGGTTTCAGGCCGTCGGGCACGGCAGAGATTCCCGGCGTCATCGACGTGCTCGCCGCTACTGATGAAGAGCTGGCGCTGCTGCGGGGGGCGGCTTGTCGAAACCCGTGGGCGGCAACCGTGCTGATGCAGGTGCTGCGCCATAACGAGGCCGCATCGGTCGCCGACGGGCTGCTGGCGGAGTCGCTTGCTTATTCCACGTTGCAGAACGGGCAGGAATTTCAGCGCTGGCTGCAGGAACGGCCGACGTCGGCCCAAGACGATGACAGCGCTGCGGACCCGGTGCTGCTGGTCCGGGAACAAGACCGGCTGACGCTGACGCTCAACCGACCGGACAAACGTAACGCCTATTCGGCAGACATGCGTGACGCGCTGGTGGCAGGCCTGCACGTGGCTCTGGTGGACGCAACGGTGCGTCGCGTCACCCTGCGTGGCGTGGGCGCCTCGTTCTGCGCGGGCGGCGACCTGGACGAGTTCGGTGCGGCCCGGGACGGGGCCGAAGCACATCTGTCGCGCACGACCCGCAGCGCCGCCGCGCTGCTCCACAGGCTGGCGCCGCGCACCGTCTGCGAGCTGCACGGTGCCTGCATCGGTGCCGGTATCGAACTGCCCGCGTTTGCCGGCCGTGTAACCGCCCGGGAGGACAGCTTTTTTGCGCTGCCGGAAGTGTCCATGGGGCTGATTCCCGGCGCCGGCGGTACGGTGAGCATCCTCCGGCGCATCGGCCGCCATCGGGTGGCATTCATGGCCTTGTCAGGAATGCGAATCGAAGTTGGCACGGCTTCCGATTGGGGTCTGATAGATGAAGTCATTGTCTGAAGTTTTGGTGGTCTTCCCGAATCGTGTCGGTTAACTTTCTAAGTGGGGATAAACCCCGCTATGGGAGGAGACCATAAATGTTTATGAAACGTTGCCTTAAGTGGGTCGCGGCGCTTGCTGTCGGCCTGAGTTTTTCATTATCCGCGCTGGCCGCACCCAGTTGGAACGCTACCGGGCTGACGGTTGCGGCTACTGACGCGTCCAAGGTGGTTGCCGCGTTCGATACCTTGTTCAGCGGCAAGTTCGGAAGGGAGCTGCCCGGCCGCGTGGTGCTGCGCGCCAACATTGCGGACGGGCCCAATCCGGAAACCCACAGCGTCCTCGTGCTCGGCCAGTCCGTGGCGGAACGCGAGGCCTTTCAGGCGGAGCTCTATGCCAGCCCGGAGTGGGCGCAGTTTCTGGAGACCATGGCCACGCTGAGCCCGAGCCCGGGGTCCACCTCGCGCGGGACCATTCTCTGGAATACGGGCGATCTGTCCGACAAGGACGTGGTCTGGATCAACCACTTTCTGACGGTTTCCGAGCCGGCTGTGCTGCTCAACGCCATGCAGACCTACAGCGCGAGCGACATGGGCCAGCAGGCGCCGGGCCAGCTGCATCTGAGCGCGGTCTACGCCGGTGGCCCGACCGCGCCCTCCCACATCATTTCCATCGGCTACGAGAGCGAGGCTGAGATGGCGGCGTGGGCCCAGAAGCAGCAGGCCGACCCGGCGTATCGGGTGCTGGTTGACACGATGCTTTCCGTTGCCACCTATCACGGCGCAACCATGAGTCGTGACGGCAAGGCCTGGGGCAAGTCGGCGAAAGATGCGGCTTCCATGAAATAGATGAAGTAGATGAAGTAGATGAAGTAGCGGTTTTCAACCGCGACGCCGTGTCGGTGGTCCGGCGGCTGGCAGCTGCCGGTTGCCGGCGCGGCGGTCTGGATCTGGACGTTGCGGGTTCCGCTGGCCCTGGTGGCTCGCTGAGGTCCATCTACTGAAGCCGGGCTTTAACCACCCGGCGCAGCAGCTTGCCCGTTTCGTTGTAGGGCAATTCGTCCCAGACCGCGATCGCCTTCGGCACCCGTGACGAGCGCATGCGCGCCTTTACCCAGTCCTGGAGCTCGGATTCGCTGGCCGACTCGCCCTTGCGCATCACCACGGCGGCCGCCACCGCTTCCCCCCACTGCTCGTCGGGAACCCCGACGATGGCCGCATCCGCAACCGCTGGATGCGTCAGCAGCACGTCCTCTATTTCTCCCGGCGACAGGTTCTCGCCGCCGCGGACGATGACGTCGTCGGCCCTTCCTTCCAGGAACAGGTAGCCGGCCTCGTCCATGCTGCCGGCGTCCCGGGTGGGGAACCAGCCGTCGGCATCGGTGAGGCGGCCCTTGCCCTCGTACTCTCCGGAAACCTGCTCGCCGCGCACGTAGACCTCGCCGCGCTGATTGGGGCCCAGCACGTTTCCGGCCTCGTCGCGGATCTGAATCTCCACCCCGGGCAGCGGTACGCCCACGGACACCAGCCGGCGGCGGGCCGCTGCATCGTCGCTGGCCGCCGATTCGCGATGCTCCTCCGGTCCCAGCACGGCGATGGTGGAGCTGGTTTCCGTCAGCCCGTAGGCGTTGGAGAAATCGGTGTCGGGAAACAATTCCATGGCTCGCTCGATGATCCGCTGCGGCATTTTCCCCCCGCCGTAGGACAGGCTCGCCAGGTGCGGCAGGTTGGCGGACCTTTCCCCCTCCAGGGCTTCCACGATGCGCGCCAGCATGGTGGGCACGACGAAGGCAGTGGTGATGGCCTCGCGTCGGGCCAGGTCGAGCCAGGCCTCGGCGCTGAAATGCGACAGCTGCACGGCGCGCCGTCCGGCGTACACCGAGCTCAAAATCGCCGCGATGCCGGCGATGTGGTAGGGCGGCACGCATACCAGAGCCGCTTCGGATTCGTCGGCGCTGGCGAATTCCACGGCGCCCAGAATGTAGGACACCAGGTGCTTCTGCCGCAGCACGGCCGCCTTGGGCGCGCCCGTGGTGCCGCTTGTGAAGAGCAGCACGGCCACGTCGTCCGGGTCCATGGACCAGCCCGCCTCGTGTTCAGCAGCATGTACGGCATCATTCAGAAAATGCGCTCGGCTGACCGAATGTATCTGCTCGTGCCCGCTGAAGCTCGGCTGACGGCCTTCGTCGGTGACCAGATAGGCGGGCGTGATCCTCGCCAGCAGGGCCTCGATCTCGTCCTGGGTCAGCCGGTAGTTCAGAGGGACGTAGGGCATGCCCGCCCAGGCGCTGGAAAACAGGCCGATGGGTGTAGCCAGGCTGCTGACGTCCAGCTTTGCCAGCCGCGTGCTGCCGGTGCTATGCAACGACGCTGCTCGCGAGCGGGCGGCGTCGAACAGGCCCTGGTAGGTGATGGCCGAACCGTCGATGCCGTCCACGAACGCCACGCGCTCGGGGTAGGTGGCGGCCGCCATCTCCAGCAGCATCATGATGTTCACGGTGCCTGCCGCTCAGTCGGTTTTCGGCAGCTGCTTGGTGTCTTTCTGCAGCAGCAGCTTGCCGTCTGCCGCCAGGCCTCCTTCACCGCTCTTGACGCACAGCAGCTCCAGTGTTCCGTCCTCGCTGATGTAGCGCTTGCCGATGCGGATGCCGACGGCGTGGTCCGGGTCGACGGCGGCGCGGTCACCGGTGCGGTCACCGGCGTCGCTGGCAGCATCTACCATCACGATGCCGCCGCAGGTCAGGGTGGTGTCGGCGTCCGGTGCCGAGACCACCATCACCTCGCCTTCGCATACGGCGCTCTTGAGTCGTGCGCCCGTTTTCAACACGGCCATTCGATTTTCTCTCCCTGCAGAAGGCGTCGAGTTTAGCCTGCTTTCCGTCCGCGCAACATCGATGGCCCTCTAGGTCAGGGCGCCGCGGACGATGACCTTGCCCACGGCTCGGTTACCGGCGACCCGGTCGATGGCCTGCGGGGCTTCTTCGAACGGAAATACCTTGTCGATGGGCACGTGGATCTTGCCGGCCTCTGCCATCTCGCACAGCGTCTGGTGCTGCGCCCGGGTTTCTTCCAGCGTCCGCGCGCCGGGGAAAGCGCCCACCAGCGAGTAGCTGCGCAGCACGGCGTTCAGCGGGTCGATCTTCGGCCACTCGCCGCTGGAGTAGCCGATGAGAATCACCCGGCCGTGGCGGGCGATGCACTTCACCGCTTGGGAATAGGCATTGCCCCCGACGGGATCGAAGATCATCTCCACGCCCGCCTTGCCCATGATCTGCTTGACGCCTTCGTTGATGGGCGTCTCCCGGTAGTTGATCACGTGGTCTGCCCCCAGGGAGCGGCAGAATTCGGCTTTGTCCTCGGCGCTGACCGTGGCGATCACCGTCGCGCCCACCGCCTTGCCCAGCTGAATGGCGGCCGAACCCGAGCTGCCCGCGCCGCCGAGCACCAGGAGCGTCTCGCCGGCCTGCAGCTGCCCGCGCTGAATGACGCCCACGTAGCCGGTGTGAAAGGGCACCCAGAAACCGGCCGCCGATTCCGCGGGCATGCCTTTGGGAACCGGCAGGGTCGCGGCTTCGTAAACCTGGCAGTATTCGGCCATGCCGCCGCCGCCCTCGGCGAAGCGGGTGGAGCTGATCACGAAGTCGCCCGGTTTCAGGCTGCAGCCCGGGCCGGTGCGGGTAACGGTCCCCGCCACTTCCTGGCCGGGCGTCACCGGCGGCCGGCTCACCGCCGGGTAGTTGCCGCGCACCATCAGCGCATCGGGCAGGCCGACACCGGTAGCGGCCACCTGCAGCTCGACGATTCCCTCGCCGGGGTCCGGCAGCGGCACTTCCTGCAGCTTCAGTACATCTATCGCCTCGCCAAACTCGTCAGCTCGCCAGATACGCATCGTCTTCTCCCTTAATTCTTCAGTTCTTCGTTCATACTTCCATGGGCTTGAGCAGCTTCGGCCAGCTGTCGATGCTTTCCAGCATCTTTTCGCCGACTTCTTCCACCGTCCAGGGCTCGTCCATGGCGTCTTTTTCGGCGATCACGTCCACCTGCCAGGACAGCAGGGATATGCGGTTCGAGCCGGCGCAGAACTGACGGCCCGACACGTTTTTCGCCTCTTCGGTGCACAGCCACACCACGGCGGGAGAAACTTTTTCCGGCGCCAGGCGCGCTTCCATCCCCTCCGGCATGATGTCTTCGGTAAGCCGCGACCAGGCCGCCGGGGCCAGGGTGTTCACCGTGATGCCGTACTTCCTGCCTTCCAGCGCGAGGACCCGGGTCAGGCCCGCGATGCCCGCTTTGGCCGCGCCGTAGTTGGCCTGGCCGAAGTTGCCGATGAGTCCGGAAGTGGAGCTGGTGTTGATGATCCGGCCGCCGTCGCCCTGGGCGATCATCTGATCCCACGCCGCCTTGGCCACCAGGTAGGTG
The DNA here is from genome assembly GCA_947258825.1 of uncultured Pseudomonadales bacterium. Taxonomy (GTDB): domain Bacteria; phylum Pseudomonadota; class Gammaproteobacteria; order Pseudomonadales; family Azotimanducaceae; genus UBA7803. The sequence goes on along the minus strand of CAMYJX010000026.1, from coordinate 26,456 downwards.
CCGCGCAGGTGCACGTCCACCACCACGTCCCACATGTCGTCGGTCATGTTCTTGAAGGATTTGTCGCGCAGGATGCCCGCATTGTTGATGCAGATGTCCAGCTTGCCGAAGGTGTCGACGGCAGTCTGGACCATGCCCCGGGCGGCAGCCGGGTCGCTGACGGACCCGTAGTCGGCCGCCGCCTGCCCCCCAGCGGCCTTGATTTCCGCAACCACGGCGTCCGCCATGGAAGCGCTGCCGCCGGTGCCGTCCCGGGCGCCGCCCAGATCGTTGACCACCACCGAAGCGCCTTCCTGCGCCAGCAGCAGGGCGTGTGCCCGTCCCAACCCGCCACCGGCGCCGGTCACCAGTGCAACTTTGCCATCGAGCCTACCCATGAGCCTTTCCCCCAGTCTGAATCGAGGGCCCATCTTAATCGCCTGTCCGCCGCGATTCGAGCATGCTGCCGTGGTGTTTCGCCCTGGATAAGGCTCGGGACGATTTTTCCTTCGATTGGGCTATCATCGGGGACTGGATTCCGAACCGGGGAGGGGAGCAGTGGATCAGAATCAGCGGCAGGAACTCGACAGGGAAACGGACTTCGATGTCATCATCGTTGGCGCCGGTTTCGCCGGTCTTTACATGCTGCATCGCTTGCGCGGCCTCGGCCTGAATGCGCGGGTTTATGAAGCCGGTGAAAACGTCGGCGGCACCTGGTACTGGAACCGCTATCCCGGCGCCCGCTGCGATGCCGAAAGCCTTGCTTACTCGTTCTCGTTCTCACCCGAGCTGGAGCAGGAGTGGGAATGGTCGGAAAGGTATGCCACCCAACCGGAAATTCTGCGCTATGCAGAGCACGTGGCCGACCGCTTCGATCTGCGTCGGGATATCCGCTTCGAACGCACGGTGACCGCCGCCCGTTTCGACGAAGCCACCCGACTATGGACGGTGGAAACGGAGCAGGGCGACCGGGCCCGCGCGCGCATCTGCATCATGGCCACCGGCTGCCTGTCGGTACCCCAGCGTCCGGACATTCCCGGGCTGGATGATTTCCAGGGCAACCTCTATCAGGCCAGCCTCTGGCCTCACGAGGGGGTGGACTTCACGGGCCAGCGCGTAGGCGTCATCGGCACGGGATCCTCTGCCATACAGGCGATACCCGTGATCGCCGTGCAGGCGGGTCAGCTTACGGTTTTTCAGCGTACGCCCAATTTCAGCGTGCCGGCGGTCAACTCGAAGCTGGACCCGGAATGGGTGGCGCAGTTCAAGGCCCACTACCGGGAGCATCGGGACAATCACCGCCACGGCCTGGGCCAGGGCTTCGGTGATCTCGAGATCGAGCCCCACCCGCCGGCGCCGGCGGCAGAGACGGGGGCCGAGCTGACCGATGCCGAGCTGGAACAGGCGCTGGAAGAATACTGGGCCAAGGGCGGCGCCCGCTTCATGGGGGCCGTCACCGACTCTTTGAGCAACGAGGAAACAAACCGGCTGTTTGCCGATTTCGTGCGCAAGAAGATACGCGCAACGGTAAAAGACCCCGAGGTGGCGGAAGCGCTCTGTCCCTCCGACCATCCCATCGGCACCAAGCGCATCTGCGTCGACACCGGCTACTACGAAACCTACAACCGCGACAACGTGTCGCTGGTGAACCTCAGAAAGACCCCCATCGAGCGCGTCACGGCCAACGGCATCCAGACATCGGACGCCCACTACGAGCTGGATACCCTGGTGCTTGCCACCGGTTTCGACGCCATGACCGGCGCCCTGCTGCGCATGGATATCCGCGGGGTTGGCGGTATGGCGCTGGCGGAAAAGTGGGCCGCGGGGCCGCGCAGCTATCTGGGCATCGGCATCGCCGGCTTCCCGAACCTGTTCACCATTACCGGGCCCGGCAGCCCGTCCGTGCTCAGCAACATGCTGGTATCCATCGAGCAGCACGTCGACTGGATGATCGACTGCATCCGCTACATGGAAGACGAAGGCCTGGCGCTGGTGGAGCCGGAACCCGACGCCGAGGACGCCTGGGTCGACCACGTCAACGAGGTGGCCAACGGAACGCTGTTTCCGAAGGGGGGGTCCTGGTATCTGGGCGCCAACGTCGCCGGCAAGCCGCGGGTGTTCATGCCCTACGCCGCCGGGGTCGGCGCGTACCGGGAGGTCTGTGATCGCGTCGCCGAAAACGGCTACGAAGGGTTCCGCTTCAGCGCCTGATCTGACGCCGCGCAGCGGCACAATCTGCAATCATCGGAAGGCTTACCGCAGGGAGGGGCCATGACGCTCGAGGAGCTGCTGGAAATCGAAAGCATCAAGCAGATGCGCTATCTGTATTCCCACTACTACGACGGCAACATGCTCGATGAGCTGGTCAGCCTGTTCACCGATGACGCGGTCTGCGAGTACGGCGAAGCCTTCGGCGGCGACTGGGTCGGTAAAGCGCAGATACGCGCCAAATACCACGAGTTCCTCTATGACAGCGGCCGTGCCGTGCACTCGCAGATGCACGCGGTCACCAACCCGTGGATTCGTCTGAAGGGAGAAGACGAGGCCTACGGCAGATGGTATCAGCTGAATCTCAACGTTGCCGAAGGTGCGGAGAACCCGCTCACCCTGTTCGGCATCTACGACGACATCTACCGCAAGGTGGATGGTGAGTGGAAGATCCACCGCACGCGCATCGACTTTCTATGGCCCAGGCGGGACTTTTACGGGTTGCGCGATTGAGTCGAAGTTCCGCGGGCTCAGCGGTGACTCATACCGCGCCGGCAGCAGAGGCCGTCGTCGCAGTTCGGCTGCCCGCGATCTCGGCCACCGTCTCGAACGACCGCAGCCTTGCGGCGTGATCGTAGATCTGGCTGACGATCATCAGCTCGTCGGCTCCGGTGCGGCCGATGAACGCGTCGATCTCCCGGGCGACCGTCGCCGCTGATCCCACCGCGGAGCAGGATGTGAACTGAGCGATCAGGTGCTGATCCTGGGGCGTCAGCGTAGCTTCGAAATTTTCCACCGGCGGCGGTAGCCTTCCCGGAGACCCCTGGCGTAGCCGCACCACCGACTGCAGCGACGAGCTGCGCAGATACCGGGCTTCTTCATCCGTGGCCGCCGCGCAGACGTTGAAACCGAGCATGACGTGAGGCGTCTGCAGCTGGGCGGAGGGCTTGAACGTGCTGCGATAGATGTCGATGGCCTGTTCCATGGCTGCGGGCGCGAAGTGGGAGGCGAAGGCGTAGGGCAGGCCCAGAGCCGCCGCCAGCTGCGCGCCATAAAGGCTCGAGCCGAGAATCCAGATAGGCACCTGGGTGCCCGCGCCGGGTACCGCCCTCACCCGCTGGCCGGGTTCCTCGTCGTCCAGATAGGCCATCAGCTCCATGACATCCCTGGGAAATGCGTCGACGTCGCCCTGCAGGTTGCGCCGCAGCGCTTGAGCCGTCAGCTGATCCGTGCCCGGCGCTCGGCCAAGGCCGAGATCGATGCGGCCGGGGTACAGGGTTTCCAGGGTGCCGAACTGCTCGGCAATGATCAGCGGCGCGTGGTTGGGCAGCATGATGCCGCCGGCGCCGACGCGAATACGGCTGGTGCCCCCGGCGACGTAACCGATCACCACCGCGGTGGCGGAGCTGGCGATGCCCGTCATGTTGTGGTGCTCGGCCAGCCAGAACCGATAGAAGCCCCAGGCTTCGGCGTGCTGCGCCAGATCCAGGGTGTTCGCCAGGGCCGCGGCAGGGCTGCCGCCTTCGGTGACCGGCGACAGATCGAGAATGCTGAACTGAGTCATGCTGCTGAAAATCTCCGTTGAACCCGGATTCTGCAGCAAGGGGGAGGCCTTCGCCAGCATTGACGGGTGGCGACCACAGGCTGATCCGGGTACTCTGCGCGGCAATAACAAGTCCTTGCAGGGAAAGGCCACCAGATGCCGACAGACGACAGAACGATTCGCAATTTTTCGCCCGAAGACCTTACTGAAGTTCTGATTCGTGTTGGCCTGATTGGCATTCTTGCGTATCTGTGCCTGGGCGTCTTTGCCCCGTTTGCGAACCTGCTGCTCTGGGCGCTGATCCTGGCCATCGCGCTCTATCCGTTGCAACAGGGACTGGCGAGGCGGCTCGGAGGCAGATCCGGCGGTGCGGCGACGATCATCGTGCTGGTCGGGCTGCTGCTCATCGGAGTGCCTACCGTCATGCTGGGCAGCTCTTTCGCCGGGCACGTTCAGGACGGTTACAAGGCGCTGCAGGAGAATACGGTCACCGTCAGCCAGCCTGCCGCTTCGGTGGCCGAGTGGCCCTTTATCGGCGAGCGGGTGTACAGCGGCTGGAGTCAGGCTGCCGATGATCTGCCCGCCTATCTGAAGGCAAACAAAGACAAACTGGAGAGCCTGTCGAGGCGCGCCCTTGCCGCCGCGACGAGCACTTTGGGAGGCGTTCTGCTGTTTCTCGGGGCGCTGATCGCCGCCGGAATCATCATGGCCTTCGGCGAGTCGGGTGGCCGGGCCACGCGGCGAATCTTCGTGCGCATGACGAGTCCGGAAAGAGGGCCGCGGCTGCAGAGCCTGTGCACGGCCACTGTGCGCTCCGTGGCCACCGGCGTCATCGGCGTGGCGTTTATTCAGGCATTGCTGCTAGGGGTTGGTTTCATGCTGGCGGGTATTCCCGCCGCCGGGGTGCTGGCGGTGGTGGTCATGCTCATCGGAATTCTGCAGCTGCCGGCCTTGATCGTCTCGCTGCCGGCCATCGCTTACCTCTGGTGGTCCGGAGACGCGTCCACCACCAGCAACATCGTCTACACCATTTACCTGCTCATCGCTGGAATGGCGGACAACGTGCTGAAGCCGCTCCTCCTCGGCCGCGGCGTAGACGCCCCCATGCCGGTCATCCTGATCGGCGCGCTGGGCGGCATGGTGTCTGCTGGCATCGTCGGCCTGTTTGTCGGCGCCGTCCTTCTGGCTGTCGGCTACCAGCTTTTCATGGAGTGGGTGGAGGCCGGCCAGGGCCAAGCCGAGCCAGCATCGGGACCGCTGCAGGCGTCGGATCAGGCGGCCGGTACCGCCGATTAGCGCTCAGGGGTTGGTTGCGGGATTTTGCCATTGAGCGGCAGCAGCCACTCATTGCGAGCAGCGGCCATCTGCCTCGCCCTGGCGCTGAACGCCTGTACGACGCTGGGCCCGGACTACGAGGAGCCGGGCGTCGACTGGCTGAGCGACTGGCAAACGGATCTTTACGGCCAGATCGGAGATCAGGATCGCCAATCCGAAGTAGACCTGAACTTCTGGTGGCGACTGTTCGACGACCCGGTGCTGAACGGGCTCATCGACACGGCCAGACGGAAAAATCCTTCGCTGCGCATCGCCGGCCTGCGGATTCTCGAAAGCCGCGCGCTGCTGGGTATCGCCGGCAGCGCCCTGTATCCTCAGGTGCAGCAGGTCAGCAGCACGGTTGCCTTTGCGAACACCCGGCAGCGGGGTGGGGCGCTGCCCAATTCCGAGGACAGCTTCACCAGCTACCAGGCGGTTTTCAACGTGGGTTGGGAGCTGGACTTCTGGGGCCGTTTCCAGCGCGGCATCGAATCCGCGGACGCCGCCTTCTTCACCTCGATCACCAGTCAGTGGGACGCCCAGGTACTGCTCAGCGCTCAGGTGACCGATCTTTACTTCGCGTATCGAACGACCCTGCTGCGAATCGCCATTGCCCGGGAAAATGCTGCCGTTCAGAAGCGCAGCTTCGAGATCACCGAGCGGCTGTTCAAGAGCGGCCAGAACTCGGAGCTCGACCTGCAGCAGGCCAGGACCCAGTACCTGGCCACCCTGTCTACCATACCGGCGCTGGAAGTTACCCTGACCCAGGTGCGCAACGGGTTGGGCGCCCTGCTGGGTCGCGCGCCGGGCGACGTGCCGGAATTGGCCGAGGTGGGCGGCCCGCTGCCGGTGGTTGAACCCCTGGTCGTTCGGGATGTGCCGGCCCGTCTGCTGATGCGCCGACCCGATGTGCGGGCAGCCGCCTGGCAGGCCGCCGCCCAGTCGGCGCAGATCGGCATTGCCGAGGCCGATTTCTATCCGGCGATTTCTCTGTTCGGCAATGTCGGCTGGTCCGGCAACACGGTGAGCGGTAGCCCCAATACGACTAATCTTGCGGCAGGACCATCATTCTCCTGGAACGTCTTCGACTACGGCAGCATCAGCAACAACGTCCGCGTGCAGGATGCGCGGCTGCAGCAGTCTATCGAGGTTTTTCAGAACAGCGTGCTGCAGGCGGCACGGGAAATCGACGATGCGGCCATCAGCGTGGTGAAGTCCCGCGAGCAGCAGGCGGTGCTGGATGAAGCGCTCGACTCCGCGCGACGCTCTCTGGAACTGGCCAACACCCGCTATGCCGAGGGGTACGCGGGCTTCCAGCGGGTGCTGGATGCGCAGCGCGCGCAGTTCGCCCAGGCGGAGCGGGCGCTGGTCAATCAGGCTAACCAGATCAGCTCGATCATCAGCTTTTACAAGGCCGTTGGCGGCGGCTGGCTGGAACTCTCCCTGGAACAGATGATTCCCGAGGCGGAGCGTGACGCCATGCAGTTGCGAACTGACTGGGGCGAGCTGATGACCGCGCCGCTGCCGGCGGGCGTCGATACCGTCCCAGCCCGCACGGAGACCACACCGTGAGTGATGCTAACGGCCCTGTGGAGGGCGGCGAAGACGTCGTGCCGGAACGAGGGGCAGAAACTGCGCAGGCCGAGGCGACCGCAAAGTCGGTCAGAAAAGGTGGGCTCGGCATCGCGCTGGTCATCCTGCTCAGCCTCGCCTGGTACCTGCTGGCCGATCGGTTCACGCCCTACACGACCCAGGCGCGGGTGCAGGGCTACGTCGTCGGGGTGGCGCCCAAGGTTGCCGGCGTGGTCACGCAGGTCTGGGTCTCCAACAACCAGGAAGTGGAAGAAGGCCAGCGGTTGTTCGAGATTGATCCGTCGCAGTACCAGATCGCCCTGGAAAAGGCGCGGTCTGATCTGGAAAACGCCCGCCGACAGGTGGGTGCCGGCGATGCTGCCGTTGAATCCGCCCGGGCCAATCTGCGGGCGGCCCTCGCCAACGAGGAAAAGGCGGAGAAAGATGCCAACCGTCTGGCGCGGCTGTATCAGGAGGATGCCGGCACCATATCCGTGCGTCGATTGGAGGTATCTCAGGCGTCTCTGGACCAGGCGCGGGCGCAGGTGGCGGCGGCGCGGTCGGGTATTCAGCAGGCCATCGAGCAGATGGGCGGCCAGGACGAAGGGGAAAACACCATTCTCAGAACGGCGGAGAGCGCGGTCGCCAAGGCGGAGCTGGATCTTGCCAATACCGTGGTCACAGCGTCCTCGAGCGGCGTGATCACGGATCTGCGCGCCGACGTGGGCCAGTTTGCCGGTACCGGCAGCCCGGTGCTGACGCTGGTGGCCATTCACGACGTCTGGATCAACGCCGAGTTCACCGAGAACAATCTCGGTCATCTGCAGGCGGGCAGCCCGGTGGAAATTCTCTTTGACGCGGTGCCCGGGCAGGTTTTTGCGGGTGAGGTGCGCAGCATCGGCGTCGGCGTCAGTGCCGGGTCGACCCAGCCGGCCGGGACGCTCCCTGCCATTGACAACAATCGGGACTGGCTCCGCCAGGCCCAGCGCTTTCCGGTGATCGTCGGCTTCAACGTGACGGGCGAGCCCGGGCTGCGAGGGCAGCTGCGCATCGGTGGGCAGGCATCCGTCATCGCGTACAGCGAGGGCCACGGTCTGCTGAAATGGCTGGGCAAAGGGTACGTCCGGCTGATGAGCCTGCTTTCCTATGCGTATTGAACCTATGCGTATCGAACGGAGCTGAGGGGCCATGCCCGTCGCGGCCAGGCGTGTTTTCCGCGTCGCCCTGATCATGGCGCTTTCGCTGGCCGTCTCCTACGGCCTGGCCTTTCCTTTGCCGTACCTGGCTCCGGTTTTCGCCTTGATGCTCACCGTTACCCCCGGGCCGCCCATAGGCTTGAAGGGCCTGCTGGGTCTGATTCTGGTGGTGCTGATCACCCTCGGGGTCGGCCTGCTGCTGATCCCGGTGCTGATCAACTATCCGGCGTCCGGGGTGCTGATCGTGGCGCTGGGTCTCTATGTGAGCATGCACGTGAGCGTCAATCTGGGTAAGGGGTTGATCGGCACGCTGCTCAGCCTGGGGCTGACGCTGATTCCAGCGGCGGGCACGGTGGATTTCGCGCTCGCGCTGGCGGTGGTTCAGGCGCTGGTGCTCGGCATCGGCCTTGCGATCGTCTGCCAGTGGATCGTTTACCCCTGGTTCCCCGAAGAAATCTCCCCGGCAGGTCCCGAGGCCGCGAACGCCGAGCCCCCACCCGGCGACAGTGCTGACGGCGCCGACCAGTCGACCTGGATCGCGCTGCGCGCGGCGCTGATCGTTCTGCCGCCCTTTCTGCTGTCGCTGACCAACCCGTCCATGTATCTGGCCATCATCATGAAATCGGTGCAGCTGGGCCAGCAGGGCTCGGTGGTGAGCGCGCGCAGTGCCGGCAGGGAACTGCTGGGCTCTACCTTTCTGGGGGGCTGCTTCGCCGGCCTTTTCTGGTTCGCGCTCAAGATCTGCCCCAGCCTTTGGATGTTCTTTCTGTGGATGCTGATTTTCGGCGTCTTCTTTTTAAGCAAGCTATACGGGATTGTCGCCAGCCGCTTTCCGCCGTCGTTCTGGCAGAACGTGGTGGTCACCATGCTGATTCTGCTCGGCCCCGCGGTGCAGGACAGTGCCAACGGCAAGGACGTCTACGCGGCGTTCGCCGTGCGGATGGGGCTGTTCGTCGCGGTTACCCTGTACGCCTGGGCCGCCATCTTTGCCCTGGATCAGTGGCGTACCCGACGACTGAATCGGCTCTCGTCCGCGCTCGCTTCCGGCTGAAGAGGCTCGACGGTTTCGCAGCAACCTTTTATAGTGCGCGCCCGCTGCACTCCCAATTCAAATCAATCTGGAATTTCCGTGATCACCACTGCCAACGTCACCATGCAATTTGGTGCCAAGCCCCTGTTCGAAAATATTTCCGCCAAGTTCGGCAACGGCAACCGCTACGGCCTGATCGGCGCCAACGGCTGTGGCAAATCCACCTTCATGAAGATCCTGAATGGCAGCCTGGCCCCCACCGCAGGAAACGTGTCCATCGGCGAGCACCTGCGCATCGGCGAGTTGAACCAGGATCAGTTCGCATTCGAGCAGCACTCGGTGATCGATACGGTGATCATGGGTGACGCCGCGCTTTGGGCGATCAAGCAGGAACGCGACCGACTCTATGCGCTGCCGGAAATGTCGGACGAGGAGGGCATGAAGGCGGCTGAGCTGGAGGTGCAGTTCGGTGAGCTGGACGGCTACAGCGCGGAGAGTCGGGCCGGGGAGATCCTGATGGGTGCCGGTATCGATGAGGCCCTGCATTACGGGCCCATGAGCGAGGTCGCCCCGGGTTGGAAGCTGCGGGTGCTGCTGGCACAGGCGCTGTTTTCCGATCCGGACATCCTGCTGCTGGACGAGCCCACGAACAACCTCGATATCCACACCATCCGCTGGCTCGAGGGCGTGCTGAACGAGCGCAAGAGCACGATGATCATCATCTCTCACGACCGCCATTTCCTGAACGCCGTATGCACCCACATGGCGGACATAGACTACGGCGAGCTGCGAATTTACCCGGGCAACTACGACGACTTCATGCTCGCATCGACTCAGGCGCGGGAACGGCTGCAGTCGCAGAACGTCAAGAAGCAGGCGCAGATTGTCGAGCTCAAACAGTTCGTGAGCCGATTCTCCGCCAACGCGTCCAAGGCGAAGCAGGCGACGTCGCGGGCCCGGCAGATCGAGAAGATCGAGCTGGCGGACATCAAGCCGTCCAGCCGCGTCAGCCCGTACATCCGCTTTACCCAGGGATCGAAGCTGCATCGCCAGGCGTTAACCTGCGAAGACCTGGGGCACGGCTTTGACGGCGCGCCGCTGTTCGGCGGGGCCGACCTCATCCTGGATGCCGGTACCCGTCTGGCGGTCATTGGCGAAAATGGCGTGGGCAAGTCCACCTTTCTGCGCTGTCTGACCGGCGACCTCTCCGCCGAGGCGGGGACCGTCAAGTGGGCCGAGAATGCGACCCTGGGTTACTGCCCTCAGGACACCACGGCGGATTTCGACGGCTCGCTCAACCTGTTCGACTGGATGAGCCAGTGGCGCAAACCCAGCCACGACGATCAGATCGTCCGGGCAACGCTGGGCCGGCTGCTTTTTTCGTCCGACGACTTCAAGAAGCCGGTGAAGGTCTGCTCCGGGGGTGAGAAGAACCGCCTGCTGTTCGGCAAGCTGATCATGAGCGAGCCCAACGTGATGCTGCTGGACGAGCCCACCAACCACCTGGACATGGAAGCCATCGAGGCGTTGAATCTGGCGCTGGAGAACTACGAGGGCACCCTGATCTTCGTCAGCCACGATCGTGAGTTCGTGTCGTCCCTCGCGGACCGGATTCTGGAGATCAAGAACGGGAAGATCACCGACTTCCACGGAACATACGACGAGTACCTGGCCAGCCAGGTGGACGTCGACGCGCGGGCTTCCGTCTGACTTTCCGGTATGCGCCTGCTTGCTGTCGATGGAGGGTCGATCAGCTCATCGTGAGGATGGGCTTGATCACGTCGCCGGTGATCGCCGAGTCGTGGACCGCCTGGTTGATGTCGGCGAAGTCGTAGTAGCGCACGAAGCGGTCGTAGGGCAGACGCCCGCTCCGATACAGCTCTGCCAGATAGGGCACGAAGGTCTGCGCCGCCGAATCGCCCATCACGACGCCTTTGATGCCCCGGCCGAAACCGATGTGATCCATGCTGAAGGCGATCTCCGCGCCGGCCGGGGTGGCGCCCACCTGGGCGCACATGCCTGGCCTCCCGAGGCAGTCTACCGCCTGACGGACGGCTGCGGGAATGCCCGAACACTCCACCGAGAAGTCCGCACCCTCCCGGGTGATCTGCCTGACCGCTGCCACCGGATCCTGGGCATTCGGCTCTATGGCATGGGTGGCGCCCAGATCCCGCGCGATATCGAGCCGGGACGCCTTCGGGTCGACGGCGATGATCTTCTCGCAGCCCGACAGCCGGGCGCCCATGACCGCGGCCAGACCGACGGTGCCGACCCCGAAGACGACGATGGACGAGCCGGCAGGCGGGGTCAGGGCATTCATCACCGTTCCCACGCCGGTGGTTAGGCCGCACCCAAGCGGGCCGAGCAGCTCCAGCGGCAGGTCGTCGGCCACCCTGATGACGCTGCGCGCCGGCGCGACGGACCAGGTTGCGAATGACGACTGGCCGACGAAGCGGCCGCGAAGCGGTTCGCCCGACTGGCTCAGCGGGCTGCTGCCATCCCGGCGCAGCCCGGTCAGGTTGCTCTCGACAAAGTCATCACAGTAGGAAGGAAGCCCCTGGTGACAGCTGCGGCATTGACCGCACGAGTCGCCGCTCAGCACCACGTGATCGCCCGGCGCCACGTGGCTGACGCCGCTGCCCACGGCCTCGACGACCCCGGAGCCTTCGTGGCCCAGCACCATGGGCAGGGGCAGCGTGACGTCCTGATTGCGCACCGCGACGTCGGTGTGGCAGATGCCGGTGGCGACGATCCGCACCAGCACCTCGTCGGCGCGAGGCGCCTCGACTTCCACCGCTTCCAGCTGAAACGGACCCCCGGCCTCCCGAACCACCGCGGCTGTCGCTTGCATCGTTATTCCTCCCTCAGGCAAATCGGCTCTGCTGCCCGGATGGTACGCCAATATCGGGGACTCGCCGACCTGCACGCGTCCGCCGAGTTGCGCTAAAGTCGGAAACCGGGGCGCAGATTCAGCGTGGACAGGGCAAGGAGGACAGCATGTCAGCAACGGGAAGATGTCTGTGTGGCGCGGTCACCTACACGGCCGAAGAGGTGGAAACCCATTTTCACAGCTGTCATTGCAGCATGTGTCGGCGATGGACGGGCAGCTCGGCCATGGCGGCGGCCGTCGGCAGCGTGACGTTCAATGGCGACGAGAACATCGAGCGCTACGACTCGTCAGAGTGGGCGGAGCGGGGTTTCTGCAGGCGCTGCGGCAGCAATCTCTTCTACCATCTGAAGGAGCCGGATCAGTACATCATGTGGGTGGGCACCTTCGACGATCAGTCGCCGTTCAAGCTCGCCGGCGAGATCTTCGTGGACGAGAAGCCGGATTCCTACGCGTTCCAGGGCGACCATCCCCGCATGACCGGGGCGGAATTCATGGCTTCACAGCAGAGCTGAAATCCGGCGAGGCATCGGCGACGCCTCGCCGGTACGACCTACGCCGGGATTTCCTCGGCGTGCATGATCTCGTAGACGCGCTTCTGGAAATACCAGCGACCGTCCACCTTCACGTAGTCATCCGAGTACTTGCCGGTGACGTTACGCTTTACGCCGTCCTTCTGGTGCAGAAACTCCTGCTGGTACCAGGTACCTTTGGCGGTGTCGCCTTCCACGATGATGGGTCCGGCCGAGGCGAAGAAACCGACGAAGGAGAACCCGCTCATGGCCTGCTGCCACGCGGGAAAGAAGTTTTCCTTGCCGGTAATGTCGCCGGCGCCGGGCAAGCACCAGGTGGCGTCGTCCCGCCAGTTTTCCGCCCAGGCGTCGCCATCGAATCGCATGACCGCGTCGTTGTAGGAATCTATGAGCTCGCGGATGGCGAGCCGGTCTTCTACGGGTCCGCTGCTGATCATCTGGTTTCCTCCCTCAATGTTGTTAGGCGGCAAACTTAAACATGTCTTGGTTTCGTTGGCCAGCCCTGGCGCGGCTCTTCAACGCTGCGCGGCTCTTCAACGCTGCGCGGCTCTTTAAAGCTGCGCGGCTTGGACTCCCCCTGCGGATGGCGTAGTCTCGAATCGGGGTGAGTAAGGTCGAGGGGAGATTCATGAAGGTTACCTTGCTGATGTTGCCGCTGGTGGTGGGCGTTGCGGTGGGGTGCTCGCCTTCTGACGAACCAGCCTTCTCGCCCGCGCAGGACGCGGCGCCACCGGCCGCGGCGGATTACATCGATGGCAGGGTCGTGTCGGCGTCGGGCAGTCCGGAAGCCGGCGTCTGGGTCATTGCCGAGACCGACGAGCTGCCCACCGGCTACCGCAAGATCGTGGTCACGGCCGAGGACGGCCGGTTTCTCATCCCCCAGCTACCTGAAGCGGGCTATCAGGTCTGGGCCCGGGCCTACGGCCTGGTAGATACGCCGAGAACAGCGGCGGCGCCGGGAACGACGCTGAACCTTGAGGTCGAGCCGGCGGCAAGCCCCCGGCAGGCGGCGGCCATCTACCCTGCCAGCTACTGGCTGTCGCTGCTCAACCCGCCCGACCAGAGCGCCGCCTGGGCCAGCCATTTCAAGCTTGGATGTCAGCTGTGTCACCAGGTGGGTTCGGTGATGACCCGAGCCGGAGATCGCGAGCGTTTCGACGCCGGCATGATGAAGGCCAGCTACATGCACGTGACGGCGGACGGCCTGGATCGCGGCCGCCTGCTGGACGCGCTGGAGGACTGGTCGGCACGGATCGCGGCTGGCGAAACCCCCGACGCTCCGCCCAGGCCCCAGGGCATCGAGCGCAACCTGGTCATCACCCAGTGGGCGTGGGGAGACGGCTTCACCTATGCCCACGACGAGATCGCCACGGACAAGCGGAACCCGACCCTGTATGCCGCCGGCCCCATCTACGGCGTCGATCTGGCCAACGATCGGCTGCTGATGGTCGACCCGGTGAGCCACACGGCCTCCGCGCGCGACGTGCCCACTTTGGGCGGTTTCGATACCCCCTGGTGCGAGCAGACCTACAAACCCCTGGGCGGTGATCAGCCCTTAGCGGTGGGGTTCGGTTCCCTGGGCTGTCCGCTGGCAGACACCGTCAGCGGGTTTGCCGGCAAATATCACAACCCGGCCAATCCGCACAATCCTATGCTCGACGATCAGGGACGGGTGTGGATCACCACCCAGGTGCGCCGGGAGTGGGGTGAAGACCTGCCCACCTTCTGTCGCGAGGCGCCGGAGATCGGCGGCAACTATCATCACCGCCAGCTGGGCTGGTACGAGCCTGAAACCGACCAGGTTCAGCTTATCGACACCTGCTATGGCACCCATCATCTGCAGTTCGACGACAAGGGTGTGCTCTGGACCAGCGGCGACTCGTACGTGATCGGCTGGTTTGATCCGGCCAGGTACGACCCGGCGAAGCCGGAGACGCTTGCGGACGCCCAGGGCTGGTCCGAAGTGAAGATCGACGGCAACGGGGACGGCGACAAAGATATGCCCCTGGTCGCTTTCAACTACGGGGTCATTCCCAACCCCGTGGACGGCAGCGTCTGGACCGCGCAGCCGGGCGGCGACCCGGGCGGCGACATGAATTTTCGCGGCCGCCTGGTGCGCTATGACCCGGCGCAGGATACCCACGAAGCCTACACGCCGCCGGCGCCCGGTGCGGGCCCGCGCGGTGTCGACGTGGACAGCAAAGGCATCATCTGGGCTGCCCTGGGCGGCAGCGGTCATCTCGCCCGGTTCGATCGGGACCGCTGCGACCGCCGCTGGGGTACCGGCGAGCAGTGCCCCGAGGGCTGGACCCTTTACCGCAGCCCGGGGCCGCGCATGCGCACCGGTCCGGATCCGCGGAACGAGCAGAGCGCTGATTTTCACTACTACCTGTACGTGGATCAGTTCAACACGCTGGGTATGGGTAAAGACGTGGTGGTGATGAACGGCACCGGCTCCGATTCCCTGCTCGCTTTCGACCAGAAAACAGAGACGTTCACGACGATCCGTATTCCCTATCCGCTCAATACCTATACCCGCGGGCTGGACGGACGGATTGACGACCCCGACGCGGGTTGGCAGGGCCGCGGCCTTTGGTTCACCAACGGCTTGGACCCGATCTTTCACTCGGAGATCCCTCAGTCCTATGTCGGGCAGGTGCAGCTGCGGCCGGATCCCCTAGCGCGTTAGCGCCAAGGAAAAGAGCGCGTTAGCGCCAAGGAAAAGAGCGCGTTAGCGCCAGGGAAAAGAGCGCGCTAGCGCCAGGGAAAAGAGCGCGCTGAAGGAACGAAAAGGAGAAGACGATGGAAGCACTGGCAACCGGGTACGGGCTTGTCGAAGGCCCCCTGTGGGTTGCGGGTCGGGGCCTGCTTTTCAGCGATGTGCTGAACGGCGGCGTGTTCTGCATCGACCCTCACGGTGCGGTCACGAGCGTTTTCGAGCATCGACGCGGCATCGGCGGCATGGCGCTGCACGAGGCGAACGGCCTGGTGGTCAGCGGTCGCAACGTCAGCTGCAAGCCCTTCGACGGTGGTGCCACGGTGACGATCATGGACAGCGACCCCGATGCCGGGATCGTCGGCTTCAACGACCTGACGACGGATGCTGCCGGGCGTATTTACGCCGGGTCTCTGGGCAGCAGCCCGGTATTCGAGGACGGTCGCGAGCCCGCGGCCGGCGAGCTGTGGCTCATCGACCTGGACGGCAGCCATCGTCCGGTGGCGCCGGATATCCGGCTGACCAACGGGTTGGGTTTTTCTCCCGACGGTCGTACGCTCTACCATTCAGACTCGGGCGTGCGTTCGGTAAATTGTTACGCAGTTGCCGACAATGGTGACCTGGGACCCAAGGAGGTCTTCGTGCAGACCAGCGAAGGCGTCCCCGACGGGCTGTGCGTCGCCGAAGATGGCTCGGTGTGGGTGGCGCTGGCCGGAGGCGGTCACGGCGTTGCCGTCTATGCCGCTGACGGCACCCGGCAGAACTTTCTGGAGATTCCGGTTCCCATGTGCACCTCGGTGTGCTTCGGTGGCGACGATCTCAAAGATCTCTACGTGGTCTCGGGTTCCGACGGTACCGGGCGCGAAAACGCCGGGACCGTCTACCGGGAGCGCGTTGGCGTTGCCGGTGTGCCGGTCGCCCCGGCGCGGGTCGCGCTGCGGTGATTCCCAGCGCGGGTATCAGGTAGCACGAGGCGGACTCGGCCTCTGCCGCATCCGAACAGTCAATCGAGCAACCCCAAATAGCCGTCGTATCGGTAGAGCCGGTCGCGCTTGCGCTCACCCACCTCGGCGAGGATGCCGGCCTTGATGAGCACATCAATCGCCTTGCCCGCAGTCGGTTTGCTGATCGAGAGCAGGCGCGTTACCGACGGCATCGTCACGATCGGGTGCTCGGGCAACTGCTCGAAGAGCTGGATGGCCGTGACGGTCGCTCCCGTAGTTTTTAGCAGTAGATGCCGGTCTTCGCTCACCCGCGCGTACAGGGCGCGCGCGGTTCGGGTAGCGTCGTCGGCGATCTCTGCCACGCCAACCAGAAAGAATCGCATCCAGCCGACCCAGTCGCCCTCGGTCCGGATCGCCTCGAGCCAGCGGTAATAGGCGGCCTGGTTCTGCTTGAGATAGAGGCTCAGGTAGAGCAACGGACTCTTTAGCAGTTGCCAGTGGTCCAGCAGCAGGGCGATCAGCATCCGGCCCAGGCGACCGTTGCCGTCGAGGTAGGGGTGGATGGTCTCGAATTGGACATGCACCAGCGCGATCCGCAGCAGCGGTGCGAGCTCGTTTTCTGCGTGGATGTAGCTTTCCAGATCACCGAGCAGATCGGCGACCTGCTCCGGTGGCGGCGGCACGAACACGGCATTGCCGGGCCTGCTGCCACCAATCCAGTTTTGTGAGCGGCGCAGCTCGCCGGGCTGCTTGGTGGCGCCGCGCACACCCTGCATCAGGATGCGGTGGCAGTCGTTGAGCAGGCGCATGGAGATCGGTGGGCCTTTCTGCGAATGAATCTCCTTGAAGGCATGATTGACCGCTGCGACATAGTTGGTGACGTCCTCTATGTCGTCGATGTTCGAGGCACCGGGCTGCTCAGCCTGCTCCCAGGCCAGCACGTCGACCAAAGTCGCCTGGGTGCCTTCGATCTCCGAGGACAGCAGGGCCTCCTTGCGCACGAAGGCATAGATGAACCATTCGAGCGACGGGATCATCTCGCCGGCCAAGTTGAGTCGCGCCAGCGCCGCTTCAGCGTCGCGCAGTGGTTCGGTCAGCGTTGCCAGCCTTTGGGCGCTGAGTCGGGGTGGGAGCGGATCGGGGACGAAGGCCTCGACCGGCTCTCCGGCAACGGTGGTGGAGACGTAACGACCTGTCGGCTGCGGGCTCATGGTAAGGAATACTTTACCAAAAGGACCAATAAGTAAAGAATAATTTACCAATAGCCGGGCTGGGTTAAGCTTGCTTTACCGCCGGCCAAAGTTCCGCTGGACTAGATCGCGCTGGGCTGAGGCAAGCCGATGAGCGCTCGCGCTTCGGCGAAGCTGGCGGGCTGCCGGCCGCAGGCCCGGGCGATGCCGACGGCCTCTTCAACCAGCTGGCTGTTGCTGCGCGTTCGGTCTCCCGAGGGCTCCAGCCCCACCTGCAGGTGACCCCCACGTTCCAGGGCCAGCCGCGCCATGCCGCAGGCGGCCACGTCGCCGCCCTGCACGGAGACCAGCCAGGGCAGGCCGGTGCCTTCCAGCATGTCCAGATAGGCGTCCAGCGCTTTCTCCGTGGGTGGCAGACCAAAGCCGGCGCGAGGCCCGCCGAAGTAGAATTTGATGAAGCCGCCGGGCGGCAGCGCGTCCGCCTCCGCATACCCCAGCATGAAGCGTAGAAATCCCGGTTCGAAAATCGACACGGACATGCCCGCGTTCATCCGGCGGCAGGCCTCCACCATGTAGACCCCGTCCGCCCAGGTGTTTTGATAAACCGTGTCCCCGGCGCGGGGCCGTCCGTCCGGATGAAAGCGACCGAGGTCGGTGGTGCCGGGATCGACCAGCCCCAGCCCCAGCAGGCCCCACCGCGCCAGCTGCTCGATATGGGCATAGCGCTGCTCGATGCTCTGGCCTGGCGCGCCGCTTGGCCCTCCGCCGGGCCCTCCGCCGGGCCCTCCCCCGGGCATGGTCGGATAGAACAGCGCGTCGGGGTGCTGGTCCAGCACCTGGGACCAGGCCGCCCGATAGGGCTCCGGGTCGTGCCTGCCGGACCCGCCGATCACCGGGTCGCCGGTATGGTTGTGGAGTATGGACGCGCCGGCAGCGATGCAGCGCAGCGCATCCTCGGCAACCTCGTCGGGGGAGCGTGGCACTTTGGGGTTGGCCCGTTTGGGCAGCTCGCCGTTCATCGCCACCTCGATGATGGCCGGTTTGGTCATGGCGCCGCCTCCGGTGATGCTTCTGGCGCCTGACAGCCCAGAGCCGACGCGGCGACGGTCGGCCTGTCGGTAATCAATCCCTGCACCCCCATGGCAGCATAGGCCCTTAGCGCATCGGCGTTCGCGTCGCCCACGGTCAACCAGATGGAAACGCCATCGGCTTGCAGCGCGGGGACCAGCCGCGGCGCGGCTTGCAGCCACTCCGGCCACAGGCGGATGCCCTCGACGCCGGCGGCAACGAAGGCGTTGATGTCCTGCTGATCGGGCACCAGCCCCAGAAATCTGAGCCCCTGGGCCTGCCGGGAGAACTGTTCCAGGTCCATCAGGGAGCGCACGCCGAACAGCACCCGGCTTTCCACGCCGGCGTCCAGAACGGCGTTCACGATCCTGTCGTGAGGCAGATTCGGCGCCCGCTTGATGTCGAGCAGCAGGCCTACCTCTCGCGGCTTTGCCCAGTCGAGCACCTCCTGCAGGGTGGGAATGCTGTTGTGGTCGCCGGCGTCCAGGGCTTTGACATCCGCCAGCGTCAACTCGCGTATCCGCCCCCGCCCGTTGGTGGTCCGGTTTACGCTCCGGTCGTGGAGGACGACGATCTCGCCATCGGCGGTGGTGCGGAGATCCAGCTCTACCAGCTGTGCGCCGCTGTGCTGGGCATGTTGGAAGGCGGGCAGGGTGTTTTCCGGAAAGGGCGCTTCCATGCCGCCCCGATGGGCGGCGATCAGGGTTGCGGCCGCGCTGGAACAGCCCGCAGCGGTGGCGGCTATCAGGGTCAACAATGCGCTCATCTCTGCCGCCGAGCCTACACAATCCACCTAGCCGGGTCGAACGTCGTGAGATCTGGGCGCAGGACGCAGTTTTCCCGGGTGCAAACTAGACTGAACAGGAGTGCCCGGTGAATGTTCGAGTCGGATGAAGGTAAGCCAAAGCGAAAAGCGCAATCTGGACAGCTGGCTGCAGCAGCTGGAAACCTCCCGGGTGCCCGTGTTTACCGAAACGGTGCGTGAGGTTTCCGGCGTCGCCGCGCGTGCCGAGACGTCGGCTCACGACCTCGCCGCGGCCATCGGCCACGATGCCGCCCTGACCGCTCGGCTGCTGAAGATCGCCAACAGCCCCCTGTTCAATCTGCAGAATCGCAGCGTCGACACCATCAGCGCCGCCGTCGTGCTCATCGGCTTCGACGCCGTGCGGGAGCTGGCGGTCTCGCTGTCCCTCATCGAGCAGGTGCTGAAAGGGCGAAGTCACGTCAGGGTTACCCACAGCATGGCACGGGCCTTTCATGCGGCGGCTCAGGCGCGTTCCTTCGCCGTGGCGAGCAATGACGAGAGCCCGGAGGAGGTTTTCGTCGCGGCGCTGCTGCTGCATCTCGGCGAGATGGTGTTCTGGTCCGTGGCCGAAGCCGAGGCTGCCGCCATCGACCGGATGACGCGCGCGGGGGCGTCACTGGCCGATGCTGAGCAGCGCGTGCTGGGATTCCGGCTCGAGGCGCTGACGAATCGCCTGGTGGAAGACTGGCAGCTGGGCTCGCTTCTTGAACGGGCGCTGGCTGAAGCGGTGGACGACCCGCGCGTCGCCACCGTCCAGTTGGGTCACGAAGTGGCCGTGACCGTCGAGCAGTTCGGCTGGGAATCAAAAGAGGTGCGCGCGCTCGTCGCCCGGGTTGCCGCACAGCTCGATATAGCGGTCGCCGAGGCTGCCGACCTTGTGAGCACCAACGTTCAGGAAGCAGCGAAGATTGCGGGACGTTTCGGGGTCCCCGCGGTGGAAGCCTACCTGCGGGAGGAAGAGGCCCCGACAGTGGAGCAGGAGCCGGCCCCCGCCCATGCCGCGGATCCTCAGGTACAGCTCCAGGCGCTGCAGGAGATCGGTTCGTTCCTGGACGGTAACCCCGATCTGGACGGGCTGGCGCGCCTGGTGCTCGACGGCGTCTGCCGCGGTGTCGGGTTCGATCGAGCCTTCTTCGGGCTGTTGACGCCCGATGGGTCGCGGCTGCTGGTGAGACATGCCCTTGGCGGCGATTTTCAGGGCGCCATAGCCATGCCCGCGAGCGGCAAGCCCAACCTGCTGCAGGCGGTGCTCCGGTCCGGCAAGGCGTTGTGGGTCAACGACGCGAATCGGCAGGCGATGATGCCGCTGCTGTCGGATGAGCTGGCTGACTGGGTTTCCAATACCCCTTGCGTCATGATGCCCGTCGCCGCGGGTAGCCAGGCGGTTGGTCTGCTCTACGCGGACAACGAGCCCAGCGGCCGGCCCGTCGACGATGCGGCCTTCGCCGGTTTCCGCCATTTCGGACAGCAGATGTCGCTGGGCCTCGGCAAGATCCATCCCGAAGGCTCCGGCAGCTAGACCGACGGCCTTCACCCCTTGCTGCCGCGTGTCTTCCCACGCGGCGCCAGGAGACGGCCGGCGGCGTATGGGATAGGCTCCAGGGATCAAGATTACGTGAGGAACAGTCATGCACCCCATCCCGGTACGGAAAATGGCGTTCGAGATTCCCGCGACCGAC
>CAMYJX010000026.1:0-5769 GCA_947258825.1 uncultured Pseudomonadales bacterium | reverse complement strand
CCGCGGCCGACGACTTCGACCCCAAATGGCTGGTGGACAACATCGTGCTGTCCTATTCCGCCACCGGCGTCAGCCTTTACGTCGCATATCTCGAGCCGTTCCTGGTCAAATCCCTGCGCCGGGTGCTGGATCAGATCAGGGATGATGAGCTGCGGGAGAACGTGGACCGCTTCTGCCGGCAGGAGGCGCAGCACTACATGCAGCACGAGCGCTTCAACGAGGCGATTCTGCAGTGCGGTTACCCAGGCCTGCGGGAGCGGTTCGGCCGGCTGAAGGCGGACTTCGACAGCTATCTGGAATCCCGCGGTGACAAGTGGTGCGTCGGCTTTGTGGAAGGTTTCGAAGCCTACACCACCCAGTCGGCCCTGCGCGCCCTTACGTCGGGGGCGTTCGAGCATCCGCGCACCGACCCGCAGTTCGGTGCGCTCTTCAAGTGGCACATGACCGAAGAGATCGAACATCGCAACGTCGCTTTCGACATCTATCAGCACCTGTACGGCGACTGGCCGTTCCGGGCGAAGATGTGCTGGGTCGCCCAGACTCACATCTGGCGCTTTATCCTCGACTGCATGAAGATCATGTCGCCGGTGGACGTCGCGCGGTTTGACGACAGCTACAGGGTAACCGCCGCGCACCGCGCGCTGGCGGTATGCGCCGTGGCGCCGATGTTCATGAAGACCTACACGCCTTGGTACGACCCGCACCGCTACCAGGTGCCGGATTCGATTTCGCAGATCTCTGCGGAGCTGACAGCGGCCGCAGAGTCTGCGAGCTAGCACGGCGCAGATCGATTTCTAACCGCCTAAGCACCGGCCGGTCACCGGGAGCGTTCTATCTCGATCCCGGCAGGGGCAACGACGGTGATGCTGCTATTCCCAGCTCCGTGAGCAAACGCTCCGCCGCAGGCGCGATCGTCGTTTGTTTCGGCCAGGCAACAGTCACCGTTACCGACCGGGGCCAGCGTGGTGGCGTTATCTCCACCAGCTCGCCTGCCTTCAGCGCAACCTCTACATCCTCGCGCATGGCTGCCAGCAGAGCATGGGTGCCTTTGGCGATCGTGATCAGCAGGGTGGTGTCGTCGGCGTGGAGGAAGTAGGGCTCGTGCAGGTCCATGGAGACCTTCTCCCCAGCGAGCTGAGTCCCGGCCCAGTCCAGATACCAACGGGCGACCGGGCCCTGGACCAGCGGATAGGCGAGAAAGTCGCTGAGTGACCGCCTCTTGCGATGCCGCAGAGGGTGGTCGGGCGCGCCGACCACCAGGGGGGCGGGTTGGGATATGTCGGCGCTCTCGAACTGCCCGGTGTCGGTCGTGTCCGTAAAACCGATCAGCAGGTCGATGTCATGGGCGGCGAGTTCCGGGGCCAGGGTCTGCCAGCCACCGGAGCGTACGCTGAACCGCAGCCTGGGGTGGGTCCGCAGCAGGCTGGTCAGAGCAGGGGCGAGCATCGACGTTGCCAGCATCGGATCCACGCCGACGACGAGTTGGCCCGTCTCCAGATCATTCAGCAGCTTGATCTCGCGTTCCATGGTTTGCATGCGCTCGAGAACCTGCGCCGCGCCTTTGAGCAGGGCGTCGCCGAACACCGTGGGCGCCACCGGCTTGCTGTCCCGCGAGAACAGCCTGACGCCATAGTAATCTTCCAGGCGGTTGATGCTCTGGGTAAGGCCGGATTGGGTGATGCCGACATCCTCCGCCGCGCGTCCGAAATGGCGATGGCGGGCAAGTGCCAGGGCGCACTGCAGCTGGCGCAGGTGATACATGATTGGGCTCCGATCACATCATTAGTAAAAATCATAATAATAATATAAATGCTAATTTCATTAATCCATTGTCATTGCGTAACATCCTCGAAGAGCGATAGATCCAACCGATTGCGGAGAGAAGGGCGAGATGACGACACAGCGAGTTGATGACACGAGAGCTGAAAATCAAAAAGCCCTCGCGGCGGCGAAGACCCAAAGCGGCGGCGTTGCCTGACCGACCCTGTTGCTGGGAACCGCTGCGCTGTTGGCGTTCGCCGGCCTGATCTGGCTGACGGTTTTCGGCGACTCCCCTCTATTACCGCATCGAAGTCGAGGGGATCTTGCAGGATACCTGGTCGGAGTATTTTTCCGGAATGGTCATAGCGACCTCCCAACCCGAAATTGGACCGGTGGTCTCGTCACTGACCGGCCCGGTCAGGGACCAATCCGAGTTGACCGGGATGTTGAATGCGCTTCTCGAACTGCACCTGCCGGTTCTGTCGGTGCAGAAGGTCGAGCCCGACGCCTGAGAAGTCGTCTGATATTTTGGCGGTGACGGACTCAGGAGATATCCGGGTCTACAGCCCCACCTAAGTTGAGAAATAAAGATGAAAATCAATTCGATTATTTCCCTGGCGTTTGCCGGGATCGTGGTAACCGGCATGGCGACGGTTTCGGCGGCGGAGGCGCCGAAGATGAAGTATTCCACCGAGATTCCTGCAAATGTCGTTACTCCAGACACGATGGAAACAAGCATTGGCACTCTGAATTTCGTCGATGGTGTACCCACTAAAGAAACGGCGCAGAAGGTCTGGGATCAGCTTGATTTCTCACGTGCCGTGGAGGCCATGATCATGACCACCCCGGCGGCTTCTCTGCAGGGGTTCCGCAAGGGTATCCAGAAGTGGGGCCCGGACAACGAGACCATGATCTATTGGGACGGTCGGCTCGACTCCAAGGGCTTGCTGCTGACCGGAAACACCACCGTCGTCTACACGTTCATGTGGGTTGATTTGAAAGACGGCCCGCTGGTGATGGAGACCCCGCCCAATGTACTTGGCATTATCGATGACGCCTGGTTCCATTATCTGACCGACTTCGGCGATGCCGGAGAGGACAGGCATTATCGATGACGCCTGGTTCCATTATCTGACCGACTTCGGCGATGCCGGAGAGGACAAGGGCAAGGGCGGCAAGTACCTGCTGGTTCCACCGGGATATAAAGGTGAGATTCCTGATGGTTATCTGGTCAGGAAGTCCAAGACCAACGGCCACTGGCTGGCGATGCGCGGCTTCATGAAAAACTTCGATCCCGATCCGGTGGTGAAGAACATGAAGGAGCACTTTCGCCTCTACCCGTTGGGCAGCAAACCCAAGGAAGTCAAATGGGTCAACACGGCCATGCAGGATTTCAACACCCTGCATGCCCAGGACCATACGTTCTTTGAAGAGGTCAACACGACCGTTCAGGAAGAGCCCAATTCGGCAGAGAACCCGGAGATTCTCGGTCTGCTGCGCGCGATCGGCATCGAAAAGGGCAAGCCTTTCGCACCGGATGCCCGTATGAAAAAAATACTGGCCGATGCCGCGAAGGTGGGAACCGCAACACAGCGAGCAATTATCTGGCGTAACCGTGATGAGAATGTTGTGTTGTGGCCCGGGAGCAAGAGTTGGGAGCTCGGTTTTGCCGGCGGCAGCTATGAGTTCCTGGATGACGGCGTCAGCCTGATCAATGCGCGGGTCCGCTTCCACTTCTACGCCACCGGCATCACCCCGGCGATGGTCAAGCCGCCTATCGGCGCAGGGTCATCGTACGTGATCGGTCTGCGCGATGCCGAAGGCAATAATCTCGATGGCAGCAAAACCTACCGGATCCACATTCCACCCAAGATTCCGGCCAAGCGCTTCTGGGACATCACGGTCTACGACAACCAGACCCGTTCCCTGCTGCAGACTGACAATCCCTATCCGGGCGTCACCAGTATCGACAAGGCAACGGTGCAGAATGCCGACGGCTCCTACGACGTCTACATCGGACCCAAGAAGCCTGATGGAAAAGTGAACTGGATCCAGACCGTTCCCGGCAAGGGCTGGAACATGCTGTGGCGCATCTACGGCCCGCTTCAGGACTGGTATGACAAGAAATGGCGGCCCAGTGAGATTGAGATGGTGAATTAGTTGATGTATTGAACCTTGCCGGTAACGGCAGGGAACCCTGCCGTCGTCTGCTTCTGACCAATATACAAGGTACACAATATGAAAACGAAATTATTAACCACCCTGGTCGCTGCCGGTGTAATGGCAGGCAGCATGGCAACCGCCATTGCCGCTGGTCCCAAGTACAAGGCCGACGTGCCCGCGTCACTGATAACTCCTGATACCGTGGAAACAAAGTATTTGGGGGATCTGAAATTTGTCGATGGATTCCCAACGGACGCAACACTGGAGAAGAGTTACGACTTCCTGGATACGTCCAGAGCGGTACAGCTCTTCACCAGCGGTATTCCAACGGCTTCCATGCACGGCTTGCTAAAAGGGCACAGGGACATCGGTGTTAAACCGAATAAGACGATTGCAATCACTGAAGAGTTGCTTGACGCAAGATCGCTGTGGTTAACGCCAAACACAACAACACCTTACATTCATATCGAACTGAATGTTAAAGATGGTCCGGTCGTGTTCGAGGTGGGTACCCCCGTTATTGGGATCGTTGATAATGCCTGGTTCTTGTATGTTGGGGATGTCGGTCTTGGCGGCCCCGATAAAGGCAAAGGCGGAAAATACCTATTGGTAGGAAAGGATTACAAAGGAGAAATACCCAAAGGGTATTTTTGTCCTTCGTACCAATACATATCGCCATTGGCTGTTGATCAGAGCGGTTGGTAAACCGGGTGAGTCAGTTAAAGATACGCTAAAGGCCTTTAAAGCCGGCTTTAAAATGTATCCCCTGGCGCAAGCAAAAAATCCTGAACCCAATGACTATATTAATATTTCGGGCAAAAAATATAACACGATTCATGCAGGCGATGCCTCTCTGTATAATGAACTGAATGAAGTGATTCAGTATGAACCGGCGAATTCAGGTGATCCTGCAATGCTGGGTTTGGCTGCCGAGCTGGGAATCAGTAAAGGTAAGCCCTTTGCTCCTGACGCGAGAATGAAGAAAATTTTAAATGAAGCCGCATCTATCGGAAACGCAGCTTCGCGCGCAGTCATGTTTAAGCCCCGCAATAAATCTGTATATTTTTACCCTGATCGCCAATGGTTCTCACCCCTGGCTGATGGGAGTTCTGCCTTCCTGGATAAAAATGGCGCCCGGACGCTTGATCGTCGTATTGGCTTTCATTACTTCGCAACGGGCATCACCCCCTTTATGGTCTCCCCAAAGCCTGGTTCCGGCTCTATTTATGAAATCGCAGCAACCGACTCCACCGGTAAAATGTTGAGTGGCAGCAATACCTATTCAGTAACACTTCCTGGTCCGGTTCCGGCGAAAGCCTTTTGGTCATTTATGGCTTATGACGTTCAAACCCGCTCTATTCTGGAAACAGATCAAAAATCCGGCGGTATAGACAGTATGGCGAAAGGCCTTAAAGCCAATGCAGATGGTTCATATACGGTTTATTTCGCGCCTAAACCACCTAAGGGAAAAGAGGGTAATTGGGTGCAGACCATGCCAAACAAGGGATTTCACGTATTGTTGAGGTTATACAGCCCGCTACAACCCTGGTTTGATAAGACCTGGAAACCCGGTGATTTTGAACTGGTGAAATAATTCGCTCAAGACTAAATATGCGGCGGGGCGGGTTAGAACTCGCCTTGCAAAAAAAAGGAGATTCGACGATGAAACTGAAAACATTAACAACCATGGCCGTTACCGGATTGATGGTGACCGGGCTGACAACTACAGCATGGGCCACATCACCAAAAATGATCACCCAAAAGCCTGTTATGAAAATGACGACACCGCTTCCGGAGAACATCACCACGCCGGCCAAGGTTGAGTCACCCATAGGTACCCTGGAA
>CAMYJX010000025.1 GCA_947258825.1 uncultured Pseudomonadales bacterium | reverse complement strand
GGGCAACATACACCGAGCGTATGGTCGTGCAGATCGTGCTGTTCATGCTGTTACTCGTTGGGATGCTGGCGCTCAGTCGGAGTTCGGCGCTAAAGACGCTGGATGAGGTTTCGGGTTCCCTGCGCTTACTGAACTGCCCGATCTCATCAGCCGTGCTGATCACTTTGTTGTTGACTCCGTTTTTGTACCCGACTCTTCCACAGGCTGTCGTCGTCAACGTGCAAGTCCTCAGCCTTGTACCGATATGGCGCCTCATTTCCACGATTGCACCAGTCGCGTGGCGACGGCTGTTGCATCTCAGCGTGATCATCTTTGCTTTCGCGATTCTCCTGGCGCTTCTGCCAGAAGGGCATCTGGCCAGCAGGTCCATAATACTGGGTATGTCCGCGGTGGCGATTTGGTCAGCAACCGTTGGTGCGCGAGGGCTGCTTCAGACTGACAGTTTCCAACAATGGCGCGGGGCGTGGTTCGCGCAACTCGTGCGGTGGCTGGCCATTCTTATGCTTACGGGCGCTATTGCCGCCAATCTGGTGGGTGCGGTGCGCCTGTCTCAGTTCCTGGTCCTGTGGGTGGTGGATCCTGCGTATACAGCGCTCGCGCTGATTCTGGCAGTGTTCGTCGTCGAGGATTTCCTTCGACTATTGATGAATGCAAGGTTCGCCAGGCACGTTCGGTCAGTTGTCTTCCATAGAGAGGTGCTAATTCGCCGATTGTCAGTGCTTACGCGATGGGCCGCAGTAGGTGCGTACCTGTGGCTCGAGATTACTTTTCTTGATGCCGCACCGAAAGTTTTCGGGTTCTTCGCGAATATATTCACGGCATCGGTACCAGTAGGCGCCTATGAACTATCTCTTGGCAATATTCTGATTTTTGTTCTGGCCGTCTGGATTACATTTCTCACCGCGCGCTTTGTCACGTTCATTCTTGATAATGATCTCTTGCCGCGAATACGGCTCGGGCGCGGCGTAGCCGGCACAATTTCGAAGACCACTCAGTATCTGATTGTCGGCATTGGGCTGCTGCTGGCCTTTTCCATAGCTGGTGTGGACATCACCAAGATCACGCTGATACTCGGCGCACTCAGTGTTGGAATTGGCTTCGGTCTGCAGAACGTAGTGAATAACTTCATCTCGGGCATCATTTTGCTATTCGAGAGGCCCATACAGGTGGGTGACACCATCCAGGTCGGTGAGCTCTTCGGCGTCGTGAAGAGTATCGGGATACGCGCCAGCAACGTGCTCACGTACAGCGGCTCCGAGGTGATCGTGCCTAACGGCAACCTCGTTTCGGACCAGGTAATCAACTGGACACTGTCGAATCGCTTCCGCCGGCTTGAACTTGACGTTGGCGTAGCCTATGGCAATCGGCCTGCAGAAGTGCTGGGAGTTCTCGAAAACGTGTTGGGTAAGCATGAGGCTATACAAAAGAATCCGACGCCCTTCGCGCGTTTCCGAGACTTCGGAGATAGCTCGCTGAATTTCAGGCTTTACGCGTGGGTGGATTTCGATGAGGGCATCACTCTGACCAGCGATATCCTTTCTTCTGTCTACGATGCTTTGGCTGAGGCGGGCATTCAGATCCCATTCCCGCAACGCGATCTGCATGTCCGCAGCGTGTCCGAAAATGCTGGCCGCGTGCTGCGCGGTGCCGAAGCCTGAGGCGCGAGTCGCTCCTGTGGGCTACCAGTAATGGGACTCCAAGGCGCGGTTACCGGCCCGAGGACTGTGAACGGAATCAATTTCGTTACGTTTGCGGGACCCGGTTATGCACGGCAAACTGCCTGCACCCGGGCGTCGTGGTCACCAACATCATCCCGGGCGAAAACTCGCTGCTGCGCGAGCTGAGCACACGGCTCAAAGGACTTTGACGTATGAATGAGCAGATCGATCCGGCCGACTTGCATGGCGTCTGAAACTTCACGCCGAGCAGACGCGATCTCCGCCGTTGCCGATGCAAGCTGCATCATATTCGACTTCGACGGAACCCTGGCGCCGAATCTCGACCTGCCGGACTTGCGGCGACGGGTAATCGAGCTGACACGGGCCCACGGCGTTCCCGACGAAGTTCTGGAAGATCTCTACATCGTGGAGATCGTAACGGCGGCAACCCGCTGGCTTGCAGACCGCAATCCTCAATCCGCGCAGAACTACCACCGTGAAGGCCGTGACCTGATCACGAATTTCGAGATCGACGCAGCCCGTCAGACGGCACCTTTCCCGGAGATTCCACAGGCCCTGAGCCAACTGCGCACGGCTGACAAACGTCTGGGCGTCGTTACCCGCAACTGCGCTCAGGCCGTACGCACCGTATTCAAGGACATCGACCACTTCTGCGACAGCGTTCTGGCGCGAGACGACGTAATCCACCTGAAACCCGATGCCCGACACGTCCGCCAGGCGCTGGATGCTCTGGAGCAGCTGCCGGAGCGCGCCCTGATGGTGGGCGACGGTGCCCTGGACATGCGGGTGGGGCGCTCACTGGATATGTTCTGCGTGGGCGTGCTGACCGGCAGCGGCTCCAGCGCTCAGTTGAAGGAAGCCGGCGCGCAGCTGGTGCTGCCTCGCGCTTCGGACCTGCTCGAATTCCTTTAGAGCCATGCTTTGCGACGTCGCCGCCGCGTCAGATGGGTTTGTAGCCACAGAAAGCCCTCCCATCTGGTCATATCGATTCAAAACCTCCACAATTCGCAGCGACGGTGAGCAGGAGCAGACGATGCGGTATACGACTACAGCCCGAAATCAGATCAGCCCCCTGCTCGACCAGTTGATCCTTCAGCTAGACGCAGAGGGCAGCGCCACGCAGCGAGCCTTCTTCGCCCGCATCCGTCGTTCCCTGGACGTCGCCCGCTACGACCTGGAACTGGCATCCTCCATTCGTGAGTTGACCTCCAGCACGGCAGTGGGATTCCGTTTCTCCAACGACGCCGACGCCCTGATTGTCCGCATACTGGAGAAAGCAGATGCCCTCGCCGAGGATCTCCTGGTCCCACCCCAGACGCGGCACTGACAACAGGCACCGCAAGCGAAGCGGCCTCAGTGGAGGAGACCAGGGAGCACGCAATCAGAGGATCCTGACGCTGCTCAGCTGATGTTCAGCTTCCTGTGGGCACCTCATTGAACGGAATGCCCTTATCTACCCGAACATCCTGCGGCAGCCCCAGGACCCGCTCGGCGATGATGTTGGCCATGATCTCGTCGGTGCCGCCGGCGATGCGCAGACCCGGGATGCTCATGTAGGCCGATTGAAACAGATTCACGTCCGCGGCCAGGTCCCCGTCCCAGATAGCGCCCGACTGCTCCATCAAATCGATGGCAAACGAGGCCATATCCTGAGTTTTGGGCGCGCCCACCAGCTTGCCGATGGAATTCTCGGGCCCGGGGATATCGCCGCGCGACAGCGCAGAGAGCGTGCGGTAGGCGGTGTACTTGAGCCCCGCCTCCTGGCAGTACCAGTCCGCCAGCTTGGCGCGCACAGCGTCATTCTCGATGGCCGGCTTGCCGTCGATATCCACCTTCTGAGCAAGCTGGAATACCGAATCGAAACCCACCGCAGAACCGCCCGCGCCAATGGAAGCACGCTCGTTCATCAGCGTGGTCAACGACACCTGCCAGCCCTGGCCAACCTCGCCCAGGCGCTGGCTGTCCGGGATGCGCACGTCGGTGAAGTAGACCTCGTTGAAGTTGGCATCTCCGGAAATCTGCTTGATGGGCTTGGTCTCGATACCGGAGGATTTCATATCCAGATAGAAATAGGTCAGCCCTTTATGCTTGGGCACGGTGGGATCGGTGCGAACCACCAGAATGCCGTAGTCGGAATAATGAGCGCCGGACGTCCAGATCTTCTGGCCGTTGACCACCCATTCATCGCCGACCTTCTCGGCCTTGGTCCGCAGCGCCGCAAGATCGGATCCGCCTGCCGGCTCGCTAAACAGCTGACACCAGATTTCTTCGCCGCTGGCCAGCTTCGGCACATACCGCGCCTTCGCCTCCTCGGTAGCCCAGGTCATGAGCGTGGGCGCCGCCATTCCCTGACCGATGCCGAAGATGCCCCCGGGAAGATCGTACTTGGATTCTTCCTGATTCCAGATCACCTGCTCGATTGAGGAAGCGCCGCGACCACCATACTCGGTTGGCCAGGTTATGCAGGCCCAGCCGGCGTCGTACTTGCGCTTCTGCCAGAGCTTGGCCTGCTCGATGTAGCTGAGGCCTTTCAGCTCTTTCTTTTTTGGCGCGTTGGCTTTCAGCCAGGCCCGAGCTTCTTTCCGAAACGCCGCTTCCGCTTTCGTGTCCTTAAAATCCATCGTCAATCTCCTTAAGCTGCGTTGCTCTGTTCTACCGCGGCGATCAGCCGGTCCTGCCACATGGCCTCGCTGCCAATGGTCACCGACAGCAGCTTGGCTCGCCGATAGTAGAACTGACAGTCGAACTCCCAGGTATATCCCATGCCGCCATGAGTCTGGATATTTTCCTTGGAAGCAAAGTAGTACGCCTGAATGGCGGAAACCCTGGCCGTTGCGGCCGCGAGGGGCAATTCCGAGGCGTCCGTATTCAATGCCCAGGCGCCGAAATAGCAGTTGGACCGGGCCAGCGTGTTCTTCACGTACATGTTGGCCAGCTTGTGCTTGATCGCCTGATAAGACGCGATGGGGCGACCGAACGCATAGCGACCCAGGGCATACTCCCGGGCCTGCTCCAGCGACGCGTCGGAACCGCCCACCTGTTCCCAGGCAAAGAGCACCGCCGCCCGGTCGAGAATGCTGTTCAACAGCCGCATGCCCTGACCGGCCCGGCCAAGGCGCTCGGCCTTGGCTCCGGAAAAGCGCACCTTGCCGTGCCCCCGGGTCGGATCCAGGGTCGGTACCTCGTTGACCTTGACCTTGCCCTGGTTCATGTCGACCAGGTACAGGCTGGCGCCACCCTTGCTTTTCGCCAGCACGATGCAGACGTCCGCGATGCCGGCGTCCGGCACGGGGATCTTGGTCCCGGTAATACGACCATCTTTGAACTCGGTCTGAAGATCTTTCGCCGTCGGCCGCCCCTGGCCCTCCGAAGTGGCGAGCGTGCCGATGACTTCCCCGGCCGCCAGACGGGGCAGCCAGGCCTCTTTCTGCTCCTCGCTACCGGCCAGCAGCAGCGCTTCCGTGGCCAGATAGACAGAGGACGAAAAAGGCACCGGGGCAACCGCCCGACCCAGCTCTTCGGCGATGACCGCAAGCTCGAGATACGACAATCCCAGGCCGCCGTACTCCTCGGGAATTACCGTGGCCGTCCAACCCATTTCAGCGATTTTCCGCCAAAGCTCCGGGTCATGGTCTTCACCGCTCTCCAGAACCCTACGTACCATCGAGGGCGGGCAGTTGTCGCGAAGAAACCCATTCGCCTGTTCTTTGAGCAGTTTCTGATCTTCCGAGAATTCAAAGTTCATAGAGATCCCCCCAACAGAGCCGGTCAGTGTGCCAATATAGCGAGACGCCGATTTTCTACACTTTGGGCTAAAAAGGCGAGCCCAGTTAGAATGCAACCATGAGTTTACCGCTGAACTGGGCAGAACTGGGCTTTATTCGGGTCGCGGCGGCCGCGCCCGTCCTGTCCCTGGCCGACCCTCTGGCAAATGCCAGCCGTATCGTCGAGCAGCTGCGAGCCTGGCGCGAAGAACACGTCAGCATCGCCCTGTTTCCGGAGATGAGCATCACCGGCTATTCCTGCGAAGACCTTTTCTTCAGCGCGGATCTGCACCAGCAGGCCCGAGAAGCCCTGATTGCGGTGGCCGGCGCCAGCAAGGGGCTGGTCAGCGTCGTCGGCGCGCCCTGGAGGCTGCCTGACGGACGGCTGCTCAACTGCGCGGTGATCCTGGCGGAGGGCACCATAAAGGGCGTCGTGCCGAAGACGGCACAGCCCAACTACGGTGAGTTCTACGACCGCCGCTGGTTCGTCAGCGGGGAAGGGGTGGATGAAGTCATCAACGACAGCACCTTCGGCACGTTCCGCATCTGCCGCGACCAGCTTTTTGCCGTTGGCGACACCCTGTTTGCCATCGAGATCTGCGAGGACCTCTGGGCACCGCAGCCACCCGGGATCCGCCATAGCCTGGCGGGAGCCGAGCTGGTATTGAACCTCTCCGCCAGCAACGAGCTCATCGGCAAAGCCGACTACCGGCGGGATCTGGTGCATATCGCCAGCGCGCGAGGCATCTGCGGTTACCTCTATGCTTCCACCGGGCCAACGGAATCCACCAAGGATCTGGTATTCGGCGGGCATCTGATCGCCTGCGAGAACGGTCGGCCGCTGGCGGAAGGCGCCAGGTTCCAGCTCGACGGGTCCAGCATCATGACCGAGATAGACCTCGGGACGCTGCGTCACGAGCGCATGCAGAACACCACCTTCAGCAACACGCCGCGCCCCGCCGGCTATCATCGGGTGGGCACCCTGAGCCGAACTCGGGAAATCGGTGGCCTGATTCGCACCTATGACGCCCACCCGTTCGTGCCCGAGGACGAAGGCCAGTTCGACGCCCGGGCGCGGGAAATACTCGACATTCAGACGACGGGACTGGCCCGCAGGATACTGGCCGCCCGCAGCAGCAGCCTGGTAATCGGCATATCGGGTGGTCTCGACAGCACGCTGGCGTTCCTGGTGTGCTTGGAGGCGCTGCAGAAGCTGAACCCGGACCGCGGAAAAGCCCGCGAGCAGATTCACGCCCTTACCCTCCCGGGTCCTGGCACCAGCGATCATACGCTGGAATCCGCGAGGGCCCTGTGCCACAGCGCCGGGGTTCGGCTGCGTGAGGTGTCTATCGTTCCCGCAGTGCGCCAGCATCTGGCGGACCTGGAGCACGACAGCAAATCCGATGTGGTGTTCGAGAACGCACAGGCACGGGAACGAACGCAGATTCTCTTCAACACGGCCAACCAGCTGGATGGCATCGTCGTGGGCACGGGAGACCTGTCGGAGCTGGCACTTGGATGGTGCACGTTCAACGCCGATCACATGTCCAGCTACAACGTAAACGCTTCGGTTCCGAAGACCATGGTGGCCTACCTGGTACGCTGGTACGGCCGCCACCGAGCGGACGATGCCCTGGCCACCGTGCTCGAGCGGATTCTCGCGACGCCGATTTCGCCCGAGCTCATCGCCCCGGAGTCCGGCGCTATCAGCCAGGAAACCGAAGCCATCATCGGGCCTTACGAGCTGCACGACTTCTTTCTGTTCCACTTCATGCGCCACGGAACCGGAGCGGAGAAAATTTTTCATCTGGCACGACACGCCTTCGCAGAACGCTACGACGACGAAACCCTGCGCAGATGGCTGAAGGTGTTCTTTCAGCGCTTCTTCACCCAGCAGTTCAAGCGAACAACGCTGCCGCCAGGGCCCAAGGTGGGCACGGTCAGCCTCTCTCCTCGAGGCGACTGGCGCATGCCGGACGAGGCCGGGGCGGCCCGGATCCTCGAGTCCATCGACGCCATCCAGGTGCAGACGCAGCCGTGACCCACAAGGCAACCCATCCACCATCGGCGGTAACCAGCATGTCGAACGCCCAACGGCGAGCCCGAGGACAACGACTTCCCCACGGCCCCGCAGCGGCCGGTGCACTGGCAAGAATCGCTGCATATTTGTGCCTGCTGTTCAGCCTCACTGTGGGCGCCGTCTGGGCAGCACCAAGGGACACCTCACCCCAGTGCGGCAACGAGGGCGTCTGGGTTCAGATCCTCGGCGCTGGCGGGCCGGAGATCACCGATGACCAGGCGGGCGCCAGCTATGTGGTGTGGCTGGACAATCACGCCCGGCTGCTGGTGGACACGGCGCCCGGGGCATCGCTGCGTTTCGATGAATCGGGCGCCGACTTCCGGGATCTGGATGCCATCGTCTTCACCCATCTGCACGCGGACCACGCTGCGGATTTCCCCGCCTTCATCAAGGGGTCCTACTTCATCGGGCGTGAGCGCCCCCTGCCCGTCTTCGGGCCGGACGGAAACGGTGACTACCCGGACACCGCACTGTTTGTGGAACGGCTGATCGGACCCCAGGGGGCCTTTCCCTACCTGGCCGACTTCCTGACTTTCCGCTCCAGCGGCGGCTATAAGATAGACGCCCGAAACGTGACCGCCACGGGGCAACGCCGCTGGGCTCGATTCGGCACGGATAACATTCGCCTGGCCGCCATACCTGTCCATCATGGTCCGGTACCCGCATTGGCCTGGCGGGTCGAGGTCGGAGGCCAATCCGTCGTCTTTACCGGAGACTTCAGCAACCTGAAAAACGCGGTGCCGAAATTCGCCCAGGACGCGGACGCGCTGGTCATTCATCACGCGATTCCCGACACGGCCCGCGGAACCGTCCGGGACCTGCACGTCACCCCTACCCAGATCGGCCAGATCGCGGCCCAGGCGGGGGTGAGGATGGTGATTCTCGGCCACCGTATGAACCGCACCCGCGGCCGCGAGACCCAGTCTCGAGAAGCCATCGAGAAAAACTTCACCGGACCGCTGGTGTTTGCCAATGACCTGGAGTGCTGGGGGCTCTAGGCCTTGACCGAAGCCCCCATCGCGATCGACGTCCTCCACTACTGGTTCGGTAACCTGGACGCGGGCTTTGCGGACGTGGAACACCGCCAGCGCTGGTTCCAGGGCGACGCTGCCGCAGACCAGGAGATTACCCAGCGATTCGGCTTCCTCATCGAGCTGGCAACCACCGGCAAACTGGATCATTGGTTCGACAGCACCGAAGCAACGCTCGCCTTCATCCTCGTCTGCGATCAGTTTTCCCGCCAGGTTTTCCGAGGCTCGCCCCAGGCGTTTGCCACCGACTCCCTGGCGCTCGAAGTAGCGCGGTCCGCCATCCATGCCCGGCTGGATCAGGGGCTGGCCTGGGACCATCGGGCGTTCCTGTACATCCCGTTCGAACACTCGGAATCGGCCGTAGACCAGCACACGGCGGTTGGGCTGTTCACGCAGCTGCGCGATGAGACGCCACAGGGATACCGGCACCTGACCGGGAGCTATCTGCAGCATGCCCACCAGCACCGGGACATTATTCTCCGGTTCGGCCGCTTCCCTCACCGGAACGCGGTGCTGGCCCGCGAATCGTCGCCGACGGAGCTGGCTTACCTGGAGGACGCCTCGAGCTTCGGGCAGGCCTAGGGAACCTAAGGAGGTTCCTCGCCCCGATAGATGAGCGCTGCTTCACCTGGCCCGGTGGTCCCGTCAGTCGTCGAAGGCCAGGTCCGCGACGAAAGGGTTGCACTTACGCTCCCAGCCAAAGGTCGAGGTAGCGCCATGGCCCGGGAGGAACGTCACCTCGTCCCCCAGCGGGAACAGCTTCCGGCGGATGCAGTGGGCCAGCTGTTCGAAGCTGCCCCGGGGCAGATCCGTGCGTCCCACGCTGCCGTTGAAAATCACATCACCCACCAGGGCAAAGCGGGATTCGGGCTCGTAGAAAACCACGTGACCGGGCGTGTGTCCGGGACAGTGAATCACCTGCAGTTCCAGTCGCCCCAGGGTTACGGTGTCGCCATCGTCCAGCCAGCGGTCCGGCTCGAACGTATCGGCCTCAGCGAGCCCGAATTGCCGGCCCTGTTCCCTGAGCTGCGAGATGAGAAAGCCGTCGTCCCTGTGGGGGCCGACGACGGGCACGCCGTAATGCTCTGCCACTACCCGGGTGGCAGCAGCATGATCCAGATGGCCGTGGGTGATGAGCACCATCTGGATGTCAGCACCCGTCCGCTGCACCGCTTCATAAATACGCGCCACATCGCCACCCGGATCCACGACTGCACCCTTGCCGGTAGCCCCGCACCAGACGATGGAGCAGTTCTGCTGGAAGGGGGTCACCGGAACCACGGACACTTTCATCGCGGCCCCTTCGGCTTCTAACCCGTGATCTACCACTAAACCTCCCGGCTGCTGGTGACCGCCCAGCTTAACCACAGGAGCGAACCTCTGCCAACGGCGCGCCTGTTGACGCCGGTTCAAAGAAGATGATGGCCCCGGATGTAATTCCGCTAGACTGGGAATCCACGGCCCGCCTGAACGCGGGCCGATGCTTACAGACAAGCCATACGCTGGCGTGGAAACAGGCGCCCAGAGGGGCCATCTGAGGGGGAACCATGGAATTCGACATCGCAATGACCGACGAGCTGCTGGCCACCACCAGAGCCGTCCGCAAACGGCTGGATCTGGACCGCCCGGTCCCCAGAGCTGTCATCACGGAATGCCTGAACCTGGCGGTGCAGGCACCCACCGGCTCCAACTCCCAGACCTGGCGCTGGGTGATCGTGGAAGACGCCGACAAGAAGCAGGCACTGGCCGATCTCTATCGGCAAGCGGCCAGCACCTACCTCGAAGCGGCGGGCGAGGCGGCGGCCGAACGCGGCGACGACCAGACCAACCGGGTCATGGGCTCCGCCCTGTACCTGGCC
Organism: uncultured Pseudomonadales bacterium; assembly: GCA_947258825.1. Taxonomy (GTDB): domain Bacteria; phylum Pseudomonadota; class Gammaproteobacteria; order Pseudomonadales; family Azotimanducaceae; genus UBA7803. Next base: position 19,251 of record CAMYJX010000025.1, on the reverse strand, counting down.
GAACATCTGCAGGAAGTGCCCGTGCATGTCATTCCCTGTCTCGAGGGCCGGCCGCCTGCGGACACCCCGCCGGCAATGATGGCTGGCTTCTACGGTTCCATCTTCCCGGCGGTATGGAGCTTCCAGCTGGCGCTGCGGGCGCGCGGTCTGGGCTCCGCGCTCACCACGCTGCATCTGGTGCACGAGAAGGAGGCATCCGCACTGCTCGGCATTCCGGATGATGTCCTGCAGGTGGCGCTGTTGCCCGTCGGCTATACGCGGGGCACCGACTTCAAGCGCGCCGAGCGGCCCCCCGTCGAGAACATCGTCCACTGGAATCAGTGGTAGGTTGCACTGGAACCAGTGATGGGCCGGTGAACGGCGGTATGCTGGACGACCTCTGCCGACAGCTGGAACAGCGCTGGCACCGCGAGATCCCGATCTCCAGCGCCATGGGCATCGAGGTGGTGAGCTTCGCGGGGGACGAGCTGATCGTGCGCGCGGCGCTGACGCCAAACGTCAACGTCCACGGCTCGGCGTTCGCCGGCAGCCAGTTTTCCCTGGCCTCTTTGTGCGGCTGGGGTCAGCTGCACATGCAGCTTGCGAGGCGTGGCCTGGATGCCTCTATCATATTCGTGGATGGCCGGATCCAGTGTCTGAAACCGGTTCGAGCCGACATGGCCGCCCGCTGCCGCCTGTCCGAGGAGGCGACCGCTGCCTTGGACGGATTGGCAAGCGAGGGGCGGGGCAGATGCCGACTGAGCGCCCGAATCGAGAGCGGCGGCGAACTGGCCGCGGCGTTCACCGGGACTTACGGGCTCAAGCTGTAAGCATCGCCGTCAGGAATCTTCCCGTCTGAGCCAGAGCCGCAGCGCCTGGAGATACCGACGGTTCAGAACTGCCAGGACGACGGACAGGGTCCCGATGCTCAGCCTGCCGCCGCTGAACAGCGCCAGCGAGCGCATCGGCATGTCGTTGGCCATCTCCTCGAACATCTTCTGCAGCGTTTCGTCATTCGAGCCCGCCCCCATACGACGCTGAAAATCTGCGACGAATCTGGACTTGAACCGAGCGCCAAGCCACGTCTGACCGAGCTCCCGCAGCGATGAATTCAGGTGCAAGGGTCTGGACGCCTCCGGTTCGGGTAGCGGTCGCCCCAGCATGCTGGCGAAGGCGTCATCGGACACCCGCAAGCGGCCCTGGTCAAAAACGGGGCTTGCGCTGACCGCAGAGGTCGCGTCGACCCGGGGGCCGTCCTCGACCACAACGCGATCCCGCAGCCGTACATCGCGGCTCGAAGCGCCCAGCCGGATTTCGAAAGCTCCGGGTTCTACGCGCCAACCGCCGCTTCCTGTGTCCCAGAACGCAAAAGCAGAAGCGTCCAGCGTCAGCCGCACCGTCTGTGTCTCGCCAGGGTCGAGCCGCGGCTTGGCAAACGCCTTCAGCTCCTGCTCGGGGCGATAGACGCTGGACTGCAGATCTTTCAGGTAGAGCTGAACCACCTCTGCCCCGGCAATTTCACCGTGATTGGTCACCTCCAGCGAAACCTCCAGCGGCTCGTCTGCACCCAGACGCGCGCTGGAAAGCGCGAGGTTGGCGTACTCAAACCGGGTGTAGCTCAGCCCGTGGCCGAACGGGAAAAGCACGGGCAACTCAGCGCTGTCGAAGTAGCGGTATCCCACGTAGAGGCCTTCGCGATACTGCACCTGTCGTCCGCTCCCGGGAAACCAGCCGTCCGAGCCCACGTCCGACTGCCGCAGCGGAAAGGTTTCCGCCAGCTTGCCGCTCGGATTCGCGAGCCCGAACAGCAGATCGGCAATGGCGCCCCCGCCCGCCTGACCCGCCAGGTAGGTTTCCAGAACCGTGTCGGCCAGGTCGATCCAGGGCATTTCCAAAGGCGCGCCGTTGGCGAGAACCACCACGGTTTTCGGGTTCGCCGTGCAGACGGCCCTGATGAGGGCCTCGTGCTGTTCCGGCAGGCGCATGTGCGCCCGATCAAACCCCTCGGATTCATAGATGCCGGGCAACCCGACGAACAACAGCGCAACGTCGGCGGCGGCGGCCGTGTCCGCTGCCTCCTCGACGAGCGCCCTGTCGGCCGCGCTGTGCCGGGGGTCGTAGCCGGACGCATAGGTGAGAGAACCCGCGCCCCGCACCAGCGTCTCGATGGCGTCGAAGGCGCAATCCAGCTGCACCGGTTGAACCTGAGAGCTGCCTGCGCCCTGATATCTCGGATGCTTGGCAAAGGCGCCGATCACGGCGATGCGGCGTTCCGGCGCGAGGGGCAGCAGATTCTGCTCATTCTTCAACAGCACGGCGCTCTCGGCAGCCGCCCGGCGCGCGAGGGCGTGGTGCGCGGCCTGATCCAGCGACGTCTGCCGCGCAGCGCTGTCCATGCCAAGCAGCGTGAGGCTGACGATCCGGGCAACGCTGCGGTCGAGATCGGCTTCCGCGAGCGTTCCGTTGCGGACGGACTCCATGATCCTGCGATCGTTCATACCGCCGCTGGCGGGCATCTCGAGATCCAGACCCGACGCAATCCCACGCACCCGATCGTTCGCCGCCCCCCAGTCGGTAACCACCAGCCCGTCAAAGCCCCACTCCCGGCGCAGCACCTCGTCGAGCAGCCAGGGATGCTCGGAGCAGTAGGTGCCATTCACCCGGTTGTAGGCGCACATGACGGTCCAGGGCCGGGCATGCTTGACCGCAATTTCGAAGCCACGCAGGTAAATCTCCCGCAGCGTGCGCTCGTCGACGATGGCGTCGACGTACATCCGGCCCTTTTCCTGATTGTTGACGGCGTAGTGTTTGACGCTGGTGCCCACGCCCTGAGACTGCACGCCTCGAATGACCGCGGCAGCCAGCTCGCCGCAGAGCAGCGGATCTTCAGAAAAATACTCGAAATTCCGCCCGCACAGGGGGTGCCGTTTGATGTTCATGCCCGGGCCGAGCAGCACCGCTACGTCTTCGGCAACGCACTGCTCCCCCAGGGCCACGCCCACCAGCCGCAGCAGGTCCCGGTCCCAGGAGCAGGCCAGCGCGCTCGCCGTGGGGAAGCAGGTGGCCGGAACGCTGACGTTCAGGCCCACGTGATCCGCCGCCCGGTTCTGCTTGCGCAGCCCGTGTGGCCCATCGGTCACCATGACCGGCGCCAGATTGAGTCGTTCGCATCCCTGCAGGCGCCAGAAGTCGCGGCCCGAGCACAGCGCGGCTTTTTCTTCCAGCGACATCTGCGCCACCAGAGACAGCGCCTCGTTGTGCTTCGACGACAGGCCGGGATCGGGCCTACCCGCTAGCATTCTCCCACCAGACGGCTCTGTTCAAGCTTTCGCAACTTCCGGTACCGCTCAATACTCGCGGTAATCGCCCCCGTCCCCGAGCTTGAAATCAACCCGACTGCTGACGCCGCGCACGGGCCTGGGCTGTCCATCGGATATGGGCGGGTTGTAACGCCAGGCTGCGACCGCCTTCAGCGCCGCCTCGTCGAATACGCCCGGGGGTTCAGACTCCGCAACGCTGAGGTTGGTTACCCGTCCGGTCTCGTCGACGTCGTAGCGCACCACGACGTAGCCTTCTATGCCGTCAGAACGGGCTTGGGCCGGATAAGGGGCGCCGGATCCCGAGACGAGCTGCAGCGGTCGATCACCACCGGACAGGCACCCGGCCAGGACAAGAAAACCCAGCATCACAAGCTTTTTCATAGGGCGACTCTCTTTCAAAGGGCGGCGGTTTGCTGACGGGCGGCAGTTTGCCAGCAGCTTAGCCTAACCTCCACCGCAATGTGGCGCTCCTTCTCCGCAAGAACGACCACCGACGCTTCGATTCCGCGAATCTGGAACCCGACTACTGGCTTTCGCGTATGGAACCCGAGCCCGCCCGCGAAGATACTGGCGCGCATGGCAAAGCTTCCCGACCCGCAGCAGGATTCCCCCCCAGGCACCGCGAAAAACGAGGGTGAAGACGAGGAACAATCCCTGTCCTTCCTGCAGATTGCAGGCAGCGTGCTGGCGGCCGCATTCGGAGTGCAATCCAGCAGAAATCGCGAGCGCGATTTTTCCCGCGGCAAGGTATCTCACTTCGTGGTAGCTGGTGTCATTTTCACCGCCGCGTTCGTGCTCATCATGATTGTGGTGGTGAACCTGGTCCTGGGGAACCTCTGATTGATTCTTGGGGGTTAAACCCGTCGCAGAGATTCCCGCAGCTGCGCTTCCTTCCGCTCCATGGCCTCGAGCAGCGCGAACTGTTCCTCGGCCCGTCGCAGGTTGTCACCCGGCGCGCTGACCCGGAAGTAGCGATCACCTCGCAAATGATCCGTGAGAAAACGTACCCCCAGCATCAGCGTGATGTAGCGCGGCGCCATCAGCAGCTCGTCAGGGCCGGGATCGATGCCCGCCGCGGGGACGAAACCCTTCGCCAGGGCAATGAGCCGGTCCACGGAGAAGCTGCCCCCCGCTGAAGCTGCGGAACGGGCGAGGTCGCCGAAATCCCAGGCCCAGTGTCCGAACATCACGGTGTCCAGATCGAGAATGGCAGCGACCTCGTCACCTTCCGCGCTGAAGAGCAGGTTGTCGACCTTGCAGTCCGCGTGCACGATCCGGTCACGAACGGCGAACAGCTCACCCAGCCCGCGCCTGGCGTCGATGAACGCCAGCAGATCTTCGGCCTGCCGGGGGAATTCGGAAGCCGCATCAAGGGCGGCTTCGAAATCGCGGAGGTAGCAATCGAGCTGCATGAAGCCCGGCATCGGGTCCTCGACCGGCGACGGAAAACCCTTCATCAGGCTCTGAAGCTCTCCGAAAGCCCGACCTGCAGACTGTGCCTGACGGCCATTCTCCAGGGCCTGAAGGGTCCGGGTGTTCTCCGCATAGTGCCAGAGCCGCCAGTAGCCACCCCGCTCATCCCGCCAGACGTAACTGCCGCGACGGTTGGGTTCCAGCGCGGGCACGCGGCCGGGCGCGGCGGCTTGCAGATACGCCACAACCTGCTGGACTTTCTCCGCAATCCCCCGCGGATCCGGGAACACGCGCCCATTGATCCGCTGCAGAACAAAACGTCCCCGCCCGGTTTCTACCAGCAGGGTTTGATTGATGAATCCGTCGCCGAGGGGCGCGATTCGCAGGGGATCAAACCAACCTTCCCGGATAACGGTTTCGGGATTTCCGCCGGCACCGCTCACAGGTCGTGCCCAGGCAGGGCCGGGTCCGCTCGGGAGGCCAGCCATCGGCGCACGGGATCAGCGACAGCCAGCAGATATTCACCGTGAGGCTGGCACGCCGTCACCACCACCGGCATGACTGATTCAGGCGCCAACCGCCCGTCCATCACGTCGATCACCAGCTTGCCCAGTCGTTTCAAGCGGCCGGCAAGCTCATCCAGCTCCGCAGGTCCCGCGCCGCTGGCGGGCAGATCCCGCCAGATCTCGGCCTGCACCCGCAGACCCGCGGCAGCCCCAGGGTCGCCGGCGGCAGCCCCCGCGCAAAGGCCGGCAACGCGACGCGCCTCCAGGCTCTCGGGAAAAAGGCCGTCCACCACCCGATCCAGCGGCGTATCGGCATCATAGGGCCTGGACTGCGGCATCTCGCGACCCGCAATCCGGGCAGCCAGGGCCTCCTCACCCAGAAGGCGTCCATACCACTTCACCGGTTCCAGAGCTGCGGCCAGGGGGTCCCAGCCCTGCTGCAGACCCGCTGCGCGCAGCAGCCGTCGACTGATCTCGTAGAGGTTCAGGTCGGCACCGATCTTGAGCCGTTCCAGGCTGACGTCCAGGCGCCGATAAAGATCGTCCTCGTCCTGTCGCCATGCCGGTGACCAGAAACGCTCTGCAAGCGCCGGGAGGCGCGTCCACAGGCGCACATCCAGCGTCTCCGCATCCACCAACTCCGACCAGAGGCAAGCCTCAGCGCCGATCACGGATCCGCGGGCGGTTTCAGGTTCCAGCGATCTAGGCGACGATCTAGGCGAGGAGGGAACTTCCCGCCACTGGCGGGTCCAGGCCATGCCTTCAGCCGCATGAGCCAGGCGGGGATCCTCGCCGAGGGTATCTTCCAGGTGAGCAAGCTCCGCCTCGGGGGCTTCTGGATCGAAGCGATAGTGCACGCCAGCAGGAAAAAACAGATCGAGGTAGTAGTTGGCAGAAACGACGCAGTCGTGGCCCGCGTTGAGCGACCGATCACGGGCGGTGGCGCCACGCCAGCTCTGAACCACCACGGAAGCAGGCAGCTGCGGGTGCAGCACCTCGTCCCAGCCGATGACCCGCTTGCCCAGATCGAGGGCCATGGCGGTTACGCGACGGTTGAAGTCCGCATGCAGGTCACCCACGTCTGCCAGCCCGTGATGACCCATGTACTCGCGGACCCGCGCGCTGGCCGTCCACCACTCCGGATGTACCTCATCGCCGCCGATGTGCACGTACTCGTCGGGAAAGACCTCGGCCAGCTCGCCCAGCAGCGTCTGAATGGCATGAAAAACCGCCGGGTTCGATGGATCCAGACATTCACGGTGCACGCCGAAACGCCGGGTCGGCTGCGGGTTGCCCGACCCCCATTCAGGGTAGGCCTGCAGCCAGCTGCAGGTGTGCCCGGGCACGTCCAGCTCGGGTAGAACACGGATTCCGCGCGCTGCCGCAAACCCGACCAGCATTTCCAGCTCTTCCTTCGTGTAGCAGGGCGCCTGCGCCAGCCGGGGAAACGAAGTGCTGGGAAAACGAAAGCCCTGATCGTCGGTGAGATGCAGGTGCAGCACGTTGAGCTTGAAGAGCGCCATGGCCTCCACCGTGCGGAGCAGCGCCGAGACGGGCATGAAATGCCTGGCAACGTCGATCAGAAGACCGCGCCACGCAAACCGGGGACCGTCGTCGATCCGCATCGCGGGGACCGCGTCACCGTCCGCGAGCAGATGAAACAGCGTCGTCAGCCCGCGCAGAACCCCCCACTCCTGTGCCGCCGAAAGCTGCACGCCGACAGCGCTGATCTCGATGCGGTAGCTTTCGTCCGCGCCGAGCTGCGGCGCCGCCCCACCAAGGCCTGCACAGGCTATCTGCAACGGCCGGCTGTCGGCATCATCTGCAGCCATGCGGCGCTCTGGCAGCATGTCGAATAGACGCGCTAGCGCGGCAGCCAGCCGTGGCGACCATAGGCCGGTGATTTCGGGGATCAGCCTGGCCGCCGGCAACAGGCCCTCGCCGAGACCCGTTTCCAGATTCCGCGGCGCCGGCAGCACATCTTTTGGTGAGGATTCGGCGGTCACTCGACAGTGACGCTCCATGGGCAGACACCCAGAACTGTGGAAGAGCCGGGGGACGCTGTCAACGCCGCGCCAGGCAAAGCCGGCTGCAATCAGCCAAAGCGCCAGGATCGCTCCTGTGCCGTTCTCGGACTGAGCGCTTGAGCGGCCGTCGGACACATGACACCATGCGCTCCCAGACTGGCCGCCGGCGGAATACAGTGGAAATCAAGGAACGCATGCGGGCCGTCATGACCGCCGAAGCCGAGGCCATTGCCAGAATCGACATTGACGATCACTTCGAGCAGGCCGTTCTGGCACTGGTTGCCTGCCAGGGCAAGGTATTGACCACGGGCATCGGCAAGGCCGGCCACATCGCCCGCAAATTCGCCGCCACCCTGTGTTCAACGGCCACTCCGGCAGATTTCATCCATCCCGCGGAGGCCGCACACGGTGACCTGGGCCTGGTGGCCCAAAACGACGTGCTCTTCGCCTTTTCCACCAGCGGTAAGAGCCGGGAAGTGCTCGAGATCCTGGAGCTGGCCCGGCACCTGGGCGTTGCCACCATCATCGGCGTCACGTCTCACCCGGATTCCGAGCTCCGGAAATACTCCGACCTCGTCCTGGACATGGGCGAGATTGAAGAGCCCTGTCCTCTGGGGCTAACCCCCAGCGCAAGCCTGGCAGTCATGCTCGCCATCAGCGACGCCATCGCGCTGGCTCTGATGGAGGTGAAAGGGGTCACCCGGGAGGACTACGGGCTTCGACACCACGGCGGCTACCTGGGCCGTGCGGCCCGAATCGACAACGTGCCTCACCCGGAAGACGCCGAAAGCGCCTGATGCTCAGCGGCTGTTGAAGCGCAACCCGACTTCGGGCCTTCAATCGAAATGCCGCTCGCAGATCGCGATGAAGCGCTTCGCCCCTTCAGAAAGCGGACGGTGATCCTTGTAGTAAAGGCCTACCTTGCGTTCGAAGTTTGAAATCTCGAGCCCGGGGATCGGATGGTATCCAACCAGCGTTTCCAGCAGGCGGTCAGAAAGATAGGCCGCCCCTTTGCCTTCCTCCGCAAGCGCCAGACGCAGGCCCAGGTTGCTGATCTCCCAGACGCCGGCGAACTGGTTGCGCAGACGCTGTTCCTGACCCCGGCGCTTGCTGGCGTCGTCCAGATAAGAGGCCAGAAGCGTGATGCTGCCCAGATGCTGCTCGGGGTCTTCCATCACGACTTCGAACAGCGGGTGCGACTCATGCACCACCAGAACCCTTTGCTCGGTAAAGAAGGACCTGGAAACGAAGTAGCCGGGCATCTGCGCTTGAAACGGTCCGAAACCAAGCTCCCACCGACCTTCATCTACGCCATAGATGATCTCCCGACTCGGCGCCACATCCAGCTTCAGCCTGGTAAGCGGATTGCGCTCGCAGAACTCCAGCAGCAGCTCGCGACCATACAGCCGGTTTACCAGGCTGTTCATGGCGAGGTTCAGGGTGGACAGCGCCCCGCTGCGAATGCTCTGGATATCGGCCAGCGCCAGCTGCTCTTCGAGAATCACGTTCTCGGCGAAGCTGTACAACCTCTTACCCGCTTCCGTCAGCCTGGGCCTTCCTTTCCGCAACAGCAGCTGCGTATCCAGCTTGTGCTCCAGATTGGCCACCGCCTGGCTCACCGCAGACTGGGAGATGTGCAGCCGTTCGGCGGCACGGCTGAAACCCCCTTCTTCCACAACGGCGCTGAAGATTCGGATCTCGTGGCGTTCGATCTGCATCCTTCGAGACTAACAGGGTGGTTTTGGCCACTCCACTTATCAAGCCATCAGTCCTGCTTATGCATCAGTGCTGCTTCTGAATGCAGAAGCCCGGCGCGCTGTTGATCTCCCCCACCAACCCATAGTCTGTGCCGATGGATGGCTACGCTGACAAAACACTCCAGAGAGCCTTCCAGAAAATAAAGGAGATCGAAAACATGCAGATTCATAAAGGACTCGATGGGGTGGTCGTGGACACGACCGCGGTCAGCCTGGTAGACGGCGCCAACGGCCAGCTGTCCTACCGGGGCTACCCCATCGACGCCCTGCTCGACAGGCCATTTGCCGAGGTCGCTTCGTTGGTGGCCGCAGGCGGGTTCGACTGCGGCTTGGGCTGCAGTTTCGGAAGGGCGCTGACTCAGGTTTCCGTACTTTCGCCCCGGGAGGAAGCCATGGTGCTTGCGCTGCCGGCAGAGGTGCACCCGATGCACGTCCTGCAGGGCCTGAGCCCGCTACTGGACCGCGGCGAGCCTGCGGACGGCCTCGACGGCGCTTTCGGCAGTTTCGGGGACGCTGCCCAGGGATTCATCGTGGCGGCCAAGCTGCCGAGCCTGGTTGCTACCCATTTCCGCAGGCGCAGCGTTGCAGACCTGGCGGCAGCCGATCCCATCGAGCAGTTCCTGCTGCAGATCGACGCGCCGACCTCTCCCATCGCCCGACGGGCGTTCGAGACGGCACAGATTCTTCAGCTGGAACATGGCTTCAACGCGGGCACCTTTACCGCAAGGGTAGTGGCAAGCACGCTGGCCCCGGTGGAGAACGCGCTTTCCGCAGCGTTCGGCGCGCTGCACGGCGTGCTGCATGGTGGCGCCGATCAGGCCGCGCTGGAGACCGCCGACAGGGTGGGTTCCCCGGAAAATGCCAGCAAATTCGTCGACGACTGCCTTGCCAACCGGGAAAAGGTCATGGGCATGGGCCACAGGGAGTACAAGGTGGTAGACCCGCGGGCCCGCCACCTCAAGATGCTGGCGGAGCAGCTCACCAGAGGCAGCGAGCACGAGCAGACATACCGTACCCTCGAGGCCATCGAGGCCCGCTTTGCGGTCCGCATGGCAGAACAGGGCAAGGCGCTCCATGCGAACGTCGAGTTCTACAAAGGCCTGGTATTCCGCACGCTGAGGTTACCACCCCGCTTCTTTACGGCGCTGTTTGCCATGGCACGGGTATTCGGCTATCTGGCACATTTCATCGAAAGTCGGGAAGACAACCGGATCGTAAGGCCACAGGCCAAATACGTCGGCCCACCGGTGAGCGCCAACGCCGCCTGAGTCGACTACTCGGGCGTCAGCGTGAGCAGCCAATCTGCTCCGTCCGCGGTAAAACCGGCCTGGGCAAGGAAAGATGAACCGGCCTGGACGGGCGATGGATGCAGCTGCCCACGCGCGGTGATCTCTCTGGCGCCCCGGGATTCGGCGAGACCGATGGCGTGGCCCAGCAGCCATCGGCCGAGACCTTTACGGCGAAAAGCGCGGGCGACCGTCAGCGCCACCAGTTCGTAACGCGTTGGCGACAGCGGTCGGATGCCGTAGACGCCCACCACCTGATCGCCGAACTTGGCGACCCGCAGCAGGTTCAGCTGCAGAACTTCGCGCAGCACGTTCTCTGCGCCGCCGGCCGCTTCCAGCAGATCCCACGGAACCTCGTCGGCATAGGGCCGGAACATCTTCGCATCCCGGGCACTGAAAGCGCTCACCAGTGTCCGGTTCCAGGCGCACCTTTGATGGGCCCACGCAATCCTGCGGTCACCCAGCCGCCGTAGTAGCCGCCAGGTTGCGGCATGACCTGTTCTTCGCCAATAAAGCAGCGCAGCTGCCCGGGATAGAAGGCAAACCAGCCGCCGATGGCGGCAAACTCGGGAAAGGTCACCGGGTAACACCAGGCCGCCGGGTCCACATCCTGCCAGGCATAGCTCTGGGCCAGGCCTTTCCACTCGCAAAGCGACCGTCCCGAAGTCGCAACCAGAGAGGCCGTATCCACGTCATCAGGGGGGAAATAGTAGGTGGGCGCACCTGCCGTCTCCACGACGCGGCAGCCGCTATCCGTTTCCGCAAGAATCCTGTTGTCGGAGGTCAGCACGCGCAGCTTTTTCGCCACCTTCTCCAGCCTGGGCGGCCGGGGAAAATCCCACACCGACTCCTCGCCAGGCCCGGTGCTCTCGGCAAAATCCGGTCGCTGCTGGCCGCGAAAACGCCACTGCTCACGGGCTGCCCGTATCTCCTCTGTCAGCGCCAGAACTTCCACCAGCGTCGGCCTCCTTCTGTTGATCCGTCGTTTCTGAAAGACATGAGTCGCCGGGTGAGAACGGGGGCTATTCGGTCGTAGCTATCCCAATCGTCCTTCACGTCGTAAGCCGCGTCGCCGAAAACCTTCCGGTAGTCGACAAGATAATCCGCATATCCGGCCTCGGTAAACGATCGACCCTCGCTGTTGAAATGCTCAGGGCGCAGCACCCCACCGCACCCGGCAACCGCCAGCTCGCTGCCGGTGGCTTCCCGGAAGCGGACGCGCAATATCAGCTTGGACGCCTGATCCTGAAGCGCATCGCTCAACAGCTGATGGTTGGCACACCACGCCATGTACATGCCCATGGGCACAGCCGCGCGCTCGATGGATCCCGCGAGCGGCAGATGCCTGTCAAGCTCGTCATATACCCCTTCCCGGGCTTGCGCTTCGCGCATCAGGCCGAGCCCGGCAGTTGCGACAACGCCTGCGCCAGATCGTCCAGCAGATCCTGCGTCGTTTCGATCCCGACGCTGAGGCGGATGAGCCCGTCGCCGATCCCCAGCGCCTCGCGATGCTCGACAGGTAAGCTCGCGTGGGTCATCAGCGCCGGATGCTCGATGAGCGATTCCACGCCGCCCAGGCTTTCCGCCAGCGTGAAGATCTGAACGCTTTCCAGCAGCGATCTGGCAGCATCCAGGCCGCCCCGCAGGTCGAACGCCAGCATGCCGCCGTGGCCGGAGCTTTGTCGCACGGCCAGGTCGTGCTGGGGATGTGACTCCAGCCCCGGGTATGCGACCCACGCCACCTGCGGGTGTTCCTGCAGCATCCTGGCGACTGCCTGGCCGTTGCGCTCGTGAGCCTGCATTCGAACCGCCAGGGTCTTGAGGCTGCGCAGGCACAGGTACGCATCGAAGGGGCTCTGGATGCCACCGGTGGTATTGCTCAGGAATTCCAGGCGCTCGGCAAGCGGCTCATTGTCCGTGACCACCAACCCGCCAATGAGATCGCTGTGACCGTTGATGTATTTGGTGGATGAGTGAAGTACCAGGTCTGCACCCAGCTCCAGAGGTCGCTGAAAGCAGGGGCTGAGAAAGGTATTGTCCACCATCAGCAGCGCGTCCCGGGCCCGGGCGATCTCTGCGACCGCGGCGATGTCCACCAGCTTCATCAGCGGGTTCGTCGGCGACTCGATCCACACCATGCGGGTGTTCGGGCGCATGGCCTCCACCAGCACGGACGGCTCGCTGAGGTCCAGATAGGTGAAATCGATACCCTGCTTGCGGAACACCTGCTCGAAGAGCCGGTAAGTGCCCCCGTACATATCGTCGCAGCACACGACGTGGTCACCCTGCTGCAGAAGATGCATGAGCGTGGTGGCGCCGATGCAGCCGGAAGCAAAGGCAAACCCGTAGCGCGCGCCCTCGAGATTGGCAACGCAGGCTTCATAGGCACGACGGGTCGGGTTGTGCGATCGCGAGTACTCGTAGCCCTGATGCACGCCCGGGGAGCTGTGCGCGTAGGTGGACGTCAGGTACACGGGGGTCACCACTGCGCCGGTAGAAGGGTCGGGGGCCTGCCCGGCATGGATGGCGCGGGTTTCGAATCCGTATCGGTCCTTGTTCCAATCCATGAGCTCTCCTGCGGATGCAAACGGACGCGAGCAGCCGCGCCCGCGCACATTAGCCGGCCGTCACGAGAGTTTCAACGCAGGCGCAGCGCGTGCGCAGCGCGGGTGCAGCGCGGGTGCAACCCGGCCAGGTATTACGTAAGGTTGCCGTTTGCCTGCTGCGGGAGAATCCACCATGGACATGGCCCTATCCACTTTCGCTCCAAACCTCTTCGAAGGTCGGGTGGCTCTGGTCACCGGCGGCGGGCGCGGCATCGGCCGCGAGATCGCCCTGGCGTTCGCCAGCCTTGGTGCCGATCTGGTTATCGCCAGCCGAAACTCTGAACATCTGGACCCCACCGCCACCGACATCGAAGCCCGGGGCCGGCAGTGTCTTGCTCGGCCTACCAACGTCCGCGACCCAGCCCAGGTCGACGCGCTGCTGGAAGCCGCGCTCAGCCGCTTCGGCAAGATCGATTTTCTCATCAACAATGCCGGCGGCCAGTTTCCTGCCCGCCCGTTCGACATCAGCGACAACGGCTGGCGTTCGGTCATCGATCTGAACCTCAACGGCACCTGGAACGTGACCCAGCGCGTGGGAAAACATATGGTGGAACGAGGGTTCGGCAGCATCGTCAACATCGTGCATATCTATTCGTTTCACCGGGGCGCCCCGCCATTTGCCCACTCCGGGGCGGCCCGGGCCGGCGTCGTGAACCTCACCCGCACGCTGGCCTACTACTGGGCCCGCAAGGGGGTGACCATCAACGCGCTGGCACCGGGCAGCATCGCCACTCAAGGACTGCGCGAAGAGGAGTACGCCAAGGCGGACAGCGACGACTACGAGGCTCAGTCCATCAAAGACATCCCCGCTCACAGGCTGGGCAACGTGGATGAGGTGGCAGCCATCTGCGCCTTTCTCTGCTCACCGGCGGCACGTTACATCAATGGCGCCGACCTGATCGCCGATGGCGGCTACTATCTGGATACCTGGACACCCATGCTGGACCCTGAGGTCTGACCGTCACCGACCGGATCAGGTCGGTCCTCGAGGTTTTTCACCCCGCAGAATGATCCGATGCATCTCCCTGCGTTGCCCGGGATAATCATTGAGCGGGTAGTGCTGCACGGAGCGATTGTCCCATATGGCCAGCGTTCCCGGCTGCCAGCACAATCGCGTACAGCGCTCAGCACGCACGGCAAATGCCTGCAGGTAGGTGAGAAGGGGCAGGCTTTCCTCCCGGGTCATGCCCTCGAAAAGCTCAGTGTGAATCAGGCTCAGGTACAGCGCCCGCCTGCCGGTGACGGGGTGAACGCGAACGGCAGGATGATCTGCTTGCGTCGCTGAGTTGCTCTCCTTCAGCGCAACGCTCTGTCCCGCGATGGCGGCGTAATCACCCGTTCCGCTATGCACCATGTCGGCGCTGTTGTGGGCGATAAGCCCATCGAGCACCTGCCGCAGCCCGGGGGAAAGCGCCTCGTAGGCGGACCGCATATCCGCAAAGAGCGTATCGCCACCAACAGGTGGAATCTGTACGGCATAGAGAATGGTCAGGCCCGGCGGCTCCGGCAGGTACGAGGTGTCGGTGTGCCAGGCACCGCCGAAGTTGCTCTCATCCTCCGGGTTCTTGACCAACGCTACCACGAAGGGAAAGCCCGCCAGGGGTTCGGCAAAAGGATAGACGGTGGGCTCTCCAAGCCGTGTGGCGAGCTCCGTCAGGGTCCCTGGGGTCAACGCCTGACCACGCAGAACCACCAGACCGTGCTGGTGGACCTGGTGGAGCAGCTCGTCGGCATCCAGCTCGGCAACGGGCGTTCCACTCCGTTCGACGCCCAGCGCGCCCGACATCGGATGCCACTCTCGTTTCCGGGCCATGGGTCAGACCGGTCTGTCGCCGGCGATTGTGACCCGGTGCATCCTGCGATGCATGGGAAAGAAATCGTTGATGGGCTTGTGCTGCGTGGACCGGTTGTCCCAGATGGCCACGGTCCCCGGCTTCCACTTCAAGCGCACGGTAAACTCATCGGTCGCCACGTGCTGACAAAGGAACGTGAGCACGGACCGGCTCTCCAGCGCCGTCAGCCCCTCGATGTGCGCAGTGAATAGCAAGTTGACAAAGATGGCGCGGCGCCCGGTTTCCGGATGGGTGCAGACCACCGGATGCTTGACCGGCGGGTTGCTTTCAACGGCCGCTTCGAGCCTTTCCAGGCCGCCGGGCTCAGCCAGGCTTTCCCGGAAACCATGGCGAAAATCATGAATCGCGTAAAGGCCTTCCAGCAGCGTCTGCATGGGCTCCGAAAGCGCTTCATAGGCAGCGGCGGCGCTGGCCCACTGAGTATCTCCACCGTAGGGAGGGATGATCTGAGCGTGCAACAGGGTGATGGCAGGGGGGGCAGGTCTGAACGTCATGTCCGTGTGCCAGGCTTCGATCTTGCTGGGGACCTCGGCGGTGCTCTCGAGGATCTGCACATCCGGGGCGGCTTCCACGACGGGATAGGCCGGGTGCGTCTCAACCTGACCGAAACGCTGAGCCGCGTTCTGAAACTCCAACGGGGTGATGTCCTGGTTTCGTAGGAAAAGTACCTGGTGGCTCAGCAGCGCTTCGTGCAGGCTGTCGAACAGGTCGCCCGACGCGGAAACATCGGCCAGCGACACACCGCTTACCCAGGCGCCGAGCGCGCCCGCTGCTTTTTCTACCTCCATCGTGGCATTCTACCGACCGGAAAGTCCGAGAATGCTACACCAGTGAACGACGCGTCAATGGAAGGAACCACCCACAACAACCCGCCAATAGAAGGGGTAATTCAGTTCGCCTACGATCTTCAGCCGGCCGATGGCGCACCGATCTCGACCCGTAACTTCGCTCAGATGGCAGCCTGGCGGAGCATTCTTCGGCAGCTGGAACTGCTGGGTCAGGACCTCGCTCGCTATGACGGCTTAGGCTTCGGAAATCTGAGCGCTCGCGACCCGCAGCAGCCTAAGGAATTCGTCATCACGGCCAGCCAGAGCAGCGGGCGGGAAGCCTTGACCGAAGAAAGCCTGGTGCGCGTGCTGCACTGCAATCTGGGGCGATTCTGGGTCGATGCCCAGGGGTCCCGACCGCCCTCTTCCGAAACCCTGACCCACGGCATGATCTATGCGGCGGATTCAGACATTCACTGGGTCTTCCACGGTCACAGCCCGGAAATCTGGAGCCGTGCCGAAGACCTGGCGTTGCCATGCACGCCAGAGAACGTGAGCTACGGCACGCCGGCAATGACGGCGGCCGTCGCGCAGCTGCTGAGGCGACACCGATCAAGACCCATTCTTTTCGCGACCCTGGGACATGAAGATGGCGTATTCGCCTGCGGCGCCACGGCCGAGGAAGCCGGGGCGCTGCTGGTAAGCACCCTCTCCAGGGCAAGATCCGGGGTCTGAGGTCTAAACCATGAACGTACCCGGCGCCATCATCTGGAAAGGAGGCCGCTTGCAGCTGCTGGATCAGCGACTGCTGCCCGGGGACGTCCGCTATCTGAACATCAGCAGCCTGGAAGAAGCCATAGACGCCATCCGCACCCTTGCCGTTCGTGGGGCGCCCGCCATCGGGATGGCAGCGGCCTTCGCTCTGGTGGTCGCCATGGGCCGCCAGGAGCACCAGACGGGCGGTGCCTTTCAGGATCGTCTGGCAGAGCTGGCGGAACGCCTGCGCCAAGCCCGGCCCACGGCGGTAAATCTGGCCTGGGCGGTGGACCGGGTGTGCGCGCGAGCGGCCGCGGACCCTTGTCTGCAGGCCATTCGCGAGGAAGCTGAGGCCATACATGCCGAAGATCGGCTCATCTGCCGGGCCATCGGCGAGCAAGGCAGGCACCTGATCACGCCGCGCTGCACCGTATTGACCCACTGCAACGCCGGCGCCCTGGCGGTATCCGAGCTGGGCACAGCAACGGCACCCCTTTATCTCAACCACGCGGACGGCGTTCCTTTCAGAGTATTTGCGGACGAAACACGACCACTTCTACAGGGCGCGAGGTTGACCGCCTGGGAACTGGCGGCAGCCGGCATGGATGTAATCCTGATCTGCGACAACATGGCGGCCACGTTCATGGCTCGCGGCGAGATCGACCTGGTCCTGGTGGGAACTGACAGGGTCACGGCGAACGGCGACGTGGTCAACAAGATCGGGACCCTGAATCTGGCCGTGTTGTGCCACCACTACGGCGTGCCCTTCTACGTTGCGTGCCCTTCTTCAACCTTCGACCCCGATACGGCCTGCGGTGATGATGTACCAATCGAAGAACGAGACCCGGCCGAAGTGTTGGGGACGGCCGCCGCCCGCGTGCCCGCACGAAACCCGGCTTTCGACGTCACGCCAGCAGACCTGGTCACCGGCATCATCACCGAGCACGGGGTCGCCCACCCTCCGCTTGCCGACTCCCTGGCTGAGCTGCTTTCCGAACCCAGGCTTCCTTTCAGCTGAAGGTAAGCTCCGAGTAGCGAGCGCCCGTGGCAAGGGTTTCGCTGAGATAAAGCGCCGGTGGTCGCAGCTGCATCAGAGTTCCGGGGCTCAGCGGTAAATGGGCCACAACTCGAGGTCGCCTGCTTCGAGCCACCGTAACGTGGGGGCGAAAGGGTCTATCCGCGGGACCGACCTGGTCGCTCAGCGCAACATGCCACCTGGTCAGAGTCGGGTGCGGATGGAGTTCCGCAACCTGCACGGTTGCGCGGCCTGGTCGCGGCAGCCCGGTGAGCGCCATGAGTTCGCAGCATGGCGTATCGGCGCTCAACGCCTGCACGCACTTCCACGCCTGGCAAGCCTGATCCTCAGTGCGCTCGCCGAGAAACAGCAGCGTCACGTGCAGATTCTTCCGGGCCACCCGAGTGAACCCTTCGATCTCCGGCACCAGCCGACTCAATCGAGCCGCAGCGTCGGGCTCCAGAAAAGCCCCGAAGAAACAGCGCAAGCGGCGGTCTCAGCGGACCCGGGCGGCGCTCAGTGGGTACTCTGGTGGTAGATCTGTTGCGCTCTCGCCAGCGGGTTGATGAACGTGCTGTCCCTGCCGCGATAGCGAACCTCGGGAAAACTCATGTTCATGATCTCTCTGACCCTGGAGCGGTCGCTGCCATCCACGTCAACCATCATGAGATATCGCCCCGCTTCGATATCCTCGTGATAGGGCGCGATCTTGTAGTTCTCACGGGACAGGCCGACCATGCCACCCTGCCACGCCCCGAACAGGCCGCCGACCAGGGCCATCAGCACAACGGTGAAGGGTTCAACCCCCCACGGCAGCGCCTGAGTGAACCAGGCCACCAGGCCAACGGCAAGCCCCACGCCGGCCCCGACCAGGCCCCAGCGCTCACCCGTGTGAATGACATCCAGCTGCTGGTAGGTGGTAGCGGATCGGACATGGTGCTGATACAGGCCGGTCTCGTCTTTTGCCAGCACGTGAAAGTTCCCTTCCCGTATGCCTTCGCTGTGCAGCGTCCGTGCTACGCGCTCACAGGTATCGACATCTTCGGCAACAAAATACAGTCGTTTCATGGACGTTTCCTCGCGGTTGCTGTCGATTCGACCTCTCCTGCCGAGTATACGCGCCCGTCTCGCCGACGTTAGACTGATATCCTCTAAAGGCACCGCCTGATAAAAAACATGGCTATGAACGCCCTCCTGCGCACCGCTCTTCGAATCAGCCCCGGAGCCAACAGGCTGTGACCCGCTACCGCCCCCCGGCGCCGAAATCCTCTCCCTATATCACGCCGGAGGGCTACGCTCGGCTGCAGACCGAGCTAAAGACGCTGTGGAAAGTGACCCGCCCTGAAGTCACCCGCAAAGTGTCGGAAGCGGCCGCGATGGGTGACCGTTCGGAAAACGCCGAGTATATCTACGGCAAGCGCCAGCTGCGGGAAATAGACGGGCGTATCCGTTTTCTGTCCAAACGTCTCGACGAGCTGACGGTGGTAGATCGAACGCCGAAAGACACGACACGGATATTCTTCGGCGCCTGGGCAACCATAGAAGGCGCAGGGGACGCACGCGAGCGTTATCGGCTCGTCGGGCCGGACGAGTTCGACGAGGCTGCCGATTACATCAGCATCGACTCTCCCATGGCACGGGCGCTGCTGAAGAAGCAGAGGGGGGACGAGATACGTCTTCCGCGCGGCAAGGGGGAGCAGGTCTTTCGGGTGGTCGATATTTCTTACGGGGAACCGACGGATTCGACGAGCCAATCCGTATAACCGGATAGCAAAGGCACTTTCAACCACCTCCAATCGCAGGTAGACAGATGAAGCAACAGAATCCCACCATCGGCAGCATTGCCACTCGGACGGCGCGTCAATTGGCCCCGGGCCGTTTCTTAGCCGCAGGCCGTCTTTTAGCCGCAGGCCGTCTTTTAGCCGCAGGCCGTCTTTTAGCCGCAGGCGCTCTCCTCACCGCAGGC
>CAMYJX010000024.1:29920-37396 GCA_947258825.1 uncultured Pseudomonadales bacterium | reverse complement strand
ACGCGGCGGTTCCGCCTACGGCCAGCAGCACGGCCCGCTTGGAGCCCAGGCGATCGTCCAGGTAACCGCCCAGAACCGCCCCGAGGGCGGCGGAGAAGCTGGTTATGATGCCGAATAGCAGCAGCTCGGTGGTGCCCCAGCCGAAGGTACCTGCCGCGTAAACGCCACCGAATATCAGCACCCCGGCCATGCCGTCGTTGAAGATCATGCGCGTGAGCAGATAAAAGCCGACGTTGGCAAAGTGCCGCAGCTTGCGAAGCGTTCGCCAGACCTCTGACAGCCCTTCCCTGACCGCCGTGCCGATGGGCTTGCCCGCGTCCGCGCCGTCAGGCGTAAAGAAAATCAGCGGCAATGTGAACAGCATCACCCACAGCGCCACCATGGGCCCGACGACGCGATCCGGCTCAGCGGTGCCTGGGTCGAGGCCAAACAGCGGTTGTTCCGGGATGAACGACCAGTCGCTGTTGCCCGGCAAGGCAAAGGCGTAAAGAACGAAGATCATCAGCAACAGCCCTGCCAGATTGCCGTAGGCCAGGGCCATCCCGGATACCATGCCCACTTTGCTTGCCGGCGCTACGCTGGGCAGCATGGCGTTGTGAAAGACCGCGGAATACTCGAACAAAATGGCTACGATGATGATCAGCCCCAGCGTCGGCAGGATGCCGATGCCGCTACCGCCGGGCTCGGCATACCAGAGCATAAATATACCGGGCACCATCAGCGCCACGAAGGTCGCGATCCAGGGTTTGCGACGCCCCTTCTTGTCGGCGATGGCGCCGAGGAGGGGCGCGGTCACGGCAATCAGCGCGCCGGATATGCTGTTGGCATAGCCAAGCAGGGCCTGCCCGCGAACGGGGTCTCCCACTACGGTTCCGCTGAAGTAGGGCGCGAAGATGTAAATGGTCACCAGGATGACGTAGGGATTGCGTGCCCACTCGAACAGCGCCCAGCTGTGATAGCCCAGGGGTCCGGCCGCCGTGGTCCCCGTGAGGGACAGCTGATTCATGCGTGGCGCCTGTTCTCCGGACAGCAAGCGGAGCAGTGTAGCACTCGCCGGTCATCTGCTAACATCAAAGGTCGACCTTAGCAGTCTGGGGCGGTTTTCCGGTGGTAAGACCGGCGATCGGCGGCGGTTGGGCGGCGAATTGGTTTTGGGGGAGAGTCGGATGCCGATTCTGAATACGGCGGAGCGCGATGCTTTTCTGGCGGAGCCGGGCGTGCTGATGCGCGTTGCCGTTGTCCGGGAGGATGGCAGCCCTCTGGTCACCCCCATCTGGTTCCTTTATGAGGGCGGCGGCATCTTCTTCACCCCGAGGGAGAATTCCGAATGGTTCCGCTGCCTGCGTCGTGACCCGAGGGCGGCGCTGTGTATAGACGAGCAGTCCCTCCCCTACAGAAAGGTCATTGCCGAAGGTCGCGCGGAACTGGTGCACGATGTCGGCGAGGATGACGAGTGGCGCGACCTTTACCGACGGATCGCTGGACGATACGTTCCAGCCCAGGCCGCCGAAGACTACATACAGAACACCATCGACCAGCCCAGGGGCCTGTTCCGGCTTCGGCTGGCTGATGCCGTTGTGAAGAGCTGGCGAATGCCGCTGCAAGGGGAAGCGCCGGAAGGCATCTGGCACCAGCGCTACTACAGACCGGATACCAAGTTTAGCCGTTAGGAGAACCCGACATGCGATGTCCAAAATGCCCAGGCACCCTGGAAAGCAAGACCTACGGGCGCAAGATTACCGTGCATCGCTGCACGGATTGCGGTGGTCTTTGGTGCAAACCCGAAGTGTTGCTGGAAATGAAGCGGGAGTGGATGTCAGAAGCTGTGCTTGATTCCGGTGATCCGAAAATCGGTCAGGCGCTGAACCAGCTTGATGAAATCAAGTGTCCGGAGTGCGGCGTCGACATGGATAAAACCATGGATGAGAAGCAGATTCACATCTGGTACGAGACCTGCGGCAACTGCGGTGGCATTTACCTGGATGCAGGAGAGTTCACCGACCTGAAGTACGATACCTTCATGGATCGTATTCGGGGGCTGGTGAAGGGTAAGCGCCCTTCCGCCTGAGAGGGTCGTGGGCTGACGGCCGGGTGACGTCGGCCGGCTCAGAAAAGGCTGTCGAAATCCCGGGGCGCGTTGCTTTGCCGTGATTCCCGTATGCAACGGGCCAGCACGCGCACGCCGTCGCCGATATCGGCGTGGCTGAGATGGCCGAACGCCAGCCGCAGATAGGGCACATCCTTCGCCGCCACGTGAAAGGATGAGCCCGGCAGGTAGCTCACCCCGCTGGACTGGCTCAGCGCCCAGAGCTTCTTTCGATCTACATCCTCCGGCAGTCGCACCCACACGAACAGCCCTCCTGCCGGCGTGGACCAGCAGCAGGCATCAGACAGTTCCTGCGCCAGCCCTTGCAGCAGGAGATCCCGCTTTGTTTTCAGGGCGGCGTTAGTCACCGCCGCGTGCTGCCAGATGCCGTTCTCGTAGAACTTGGCGGCGATGGCCGCCGCCAGCAGATTGCCCCCCGCGTCGTTACGGTTTTCAAGTACCCGATCCCGGACCGGCGAGCGGGCTATGAGGTAGCCCAGGCGAAGGCCCGGGCCGAGGATTTTCGACAGTGAGCAGATGTAAATCTGCGCGGGGCTGTCGTCCAGGCTGTAAAGAGCGGGCTCCACCGGCCCCTCGTAGTGGACGTCCGCGTAACAGTTGTCTTCGATCACCGGCACGCTGAAACGCTGGGCCAACGCGATCAGTTCCAACCGATCTCTCCTGGGCATGGTTGCCCCGGTTGGGTTCTGACAGGTGCTGATCGTATAGATGAATTTTGCCTGGCGACCCACCTTGGACAGGCTGTGCAGGCGCTCTTCCAGCGCATCCAGCCGCATGCCCGATTCCGAAACGGGAACCCCTTCCATTCGAAGCTTGAGGGAGCGGTAGGCGGCCAGCGTGCCCGGGTAGCTGAATTCCTCGACGATCACCGTATCGCCCGGTGCTTCCTGCAGGGTCTGGGCGGTCAAAGTGACCGCTTGCATGGAACCGTTGGTCAGGATGATCTGATCCGGATCGACGGCGGTACCTTCCCGCTCCTGTTCCCGCCTTGCCATCGCCTTGCGCAGGCCGAGATGACCCAGCCCGCCGGGATAACGCGTCAGAGCAACGGCTTCTTCCTCGATGGCTTGCCGCGCCGCGGCCTGCAGCGCCTTTACGGGAAAGGTATCCGGGTCCGCCCGTCCGCTGCCGAAATCATAGCTTGTATCGGTCATGCCGGTGTGAAACTCCAGCGGGATGGGCGCCTGCGCCGCTCATCGTCATCTGAGCCCGCTTGCTAAGAAAGCGCCTAGGTCTGGAGTATCGTAGCATGGGGGAGCCAGTGGAATGATGTGTGTTGGGAGCACAACGCATGAGCATTCAGTTTCCCGGGGACGTTCTTTCCATCGCTCACCGATCAGGAGTAGCCAATGGCCTTTGCGACCCACGCGGATTCCGCCGTCGACATTTACTACACGGATACCGGCGTTGGCCCGGAGGTGATTTTTTTCTGCCACGGCGCAGGTGGCAACAGCACCAGCTGGTGGCAGCAGATACCGGTGTTTGCCGATTCTTACCGCTGTCTGGCTCACGATCATCGAGGGTTCGGCCGGTCGCCCTGCACGCCGGAGCAGTTTCGGGTTGACGCCTTCGCCGACGATGCAGTGGCTGTGCTCGATGCCGCGGGAGTATCCAGCGCCCATTTCGTCTGCCAGTCCATGGGCGGCTGGACCGGGGTTCGCATGGCCCTGAACCATCCCGGTCGCGTTCGCTCGCTGGTGCTGTCGGATACCATCGGCGGGATCGCGCTGCCATCGGGCATGGAGAGCATGCGGACCATGGATGCCCGAGCCCGGGCGGCGGGCGCGTTGACGCCTGCGCTTGCTGCAGATTATCCGCAGCGCAATCCGACCGGCGCGTTTCTCTATCAGGAGCTTTCGGCGTTCAACAGCGTTGCGTTCGCTGGCCGCGGCCCGTTGCAGAAGCTGTTCGAGCCGGAAAGCTTCGTGCCTTTGGACGTCGCCTCCCGCCTCAACCTGCCGGTGCTGATTCTGGCATCCACTCAGGATCTGATCTGGCCGCCCGAGGTGCTGCGCGATCTTGCCGGGCACCTGCCGGACGTCAGAGTGGTGGAGATAGCGTCGGGGCATTCTCCGTACTTCGAGAATCCCGACGCCTTCAATCTCGCCGTGACGCAGTTCCTCAACACGCAATCCGGATCTTGACAGCCCGCGAGCCCGGGCGCAGTATGCGCGGCCTCACGGAAAGTGGACGAGCGGTGCCATGACCTTTTTCGACTGGACAACGCAGCTAACCACCCGGGCTTATGCCCCGGCGGTTTCGTGCGCTCCGGGCATGGGCCACATGGTGGTGACTTCAGCACGCGGAGGACATGGCTCCAGCGGATGACTTTCTGAGACGATTTCAAGCATTCAGAGAAACCCCGAAGAGCCACAAGCCTTCGGGGTTTTTCGTTTTCGGACCCCGAAGTCGCAAGCAAACAGAAGCGATCGATGGGAGCGTAGCGATGGCAAGGCTACACACCGAAAACAGACTGACGCGCAACCTGCGTACCACGCTTACCCTGGCGTTCTTCCAGGTCTTCCTGGTGATCATGCCCGTAGCGGTGCCGTTCTTTCAGTCGAAAGGGCTGTCGATGCAGGAAGTTTTCTCCCTGCAGGCGCTGTTCGCGCTTGCCGTGCTGGTTACCGAGGTCCCGTCGGGTTACGTGGCCGACCTCATCGGTCGGCGCCAGACGTTGATCGTAGGGGCGATCTTCGCGGGCTGCGGCAACAGCCTGCTGGTGGTTGCTGACGGCTTCTGGGGGCTCGCCGCTTTCGAGCTTGCGCTCGCCATCAGCCATAGCCTGATTTCCGGCGCGGACATCGCCATTCTTTACGACACCGAGGTGGCGCTTAAGCGTGGCGAGCATCAGCAGCGCCAGGTGGTTGGGCGACTGTATGCGGTTCGCACGCTGTCAGAAGCTGCGGCGGCTGTTACCTGCAGCCTGCTGTTGCTTTTCTGGTCCATGGATCTCGCAGTCCATGTCCAGGCGGTGGTCGGCTGGATGCCGTTGCTGCTGGCCCTGGGACTGGTGGAGCCCCCCGGGAAGCGTATGGAAGCTTCGGGGCACTGGCAGAACATGTGGCGTATCTGCCGGTACCTCGTGGGTCACAGCCGGGTGATGGTGCTTATCCTGCTGGCGCTGTGCATCTGGAGCCTGACGACCTTCTATGCCGTCTGGCTGCTGCAGAAGCTGTGGGCGCTGCAGGGTCTGGACATCAGCCATTTCGGCTACCTGTGGGCGATACTGAGCCTGGCAGCTGCGCTTGCCGGGCGCTGGGCCCATGTTGCCGAGGAGCGTCTGGGTACCTCCCGGGTGCTGGTGTTCATCGGTCTCGCGCCGATGCTTGGCTATGTCGGTCTCGATCTGCTGGGACCGGTAGGCGCCTTCGCGGCCAGCTTTACGTTCTGGGTCGCGCGGGGCGTGGGCCTGGTCATTCTTCGCGATGCGCTCAACAGCCGGGTTCCCGGCGAGTACCGGGCTACGGCCAACTCGCTGGCCAGCTTCGGTTTCCGCGGCGCCTTCGTGATCACTGGTCCCTGGGTTGGCTACGCCTTTGATCTCTGGGGCATGAGCACGACGCTTTGGTTGCTGGCTTCTGGAACGCTGGTAATCTTCGTCGTGCTGATAGTTCCGCTGATACTGGCGGCCCGCGCCCAGGTGCCGCAGTCAGTGGCGCACCCAGAGCGCGTCGGAAACCAGGCAGATGCCGCCGGAACGGGATAACAGGGACCGCACGCCTTCGACGATCTGTCTCACCGTTTCGTCGTCATCGCAGGCCATGATGAAGACGCAGTTCGTCAGGGTGCCGGTGGGGTCGTCGCCCCGCCGGACGCCGCGGTCACCGCGACCGCTGGCGCGGGGAATCAGGGTGTAGCCGGGCGCTCCCAGCTCCTCCAAGCGATTGGCCATGCGGCCCGCCAAGGCTTCCTCGATGACGATTTCAACGCGCTTGCAGGGTTTCACGGGGCCTCCCTAGGTGTTGAGTGCCCATCTCAGTACCTGATGATAGAGCGGGATGCCTACCAGGATGTTGAAGGGGAAAGTAATGGCCAGGGACATTGGCAGATAGATGCTCGGGCTGGCCTCCGGCAGTGCCAGCCGCAACGCGGCCGGCACGGCGATGTAAGAAGCGCTGGCGCCCAGGATGGTCAGCAGCAGCGCGTCGCCTTCGGACATGTTCAGCAGCAATGCCAGGGTTCCCGCCAGCACCGCATTGCCCAAAGGGAAGACGACCGCGTATGTAATCAGACGGCCCAGCGGAAGGGGAGCTTCCCTCCGGTTTCGGGTCGACCGAAGTTCCTGCAGGCGCCTGGCGGCGACGATGCCCATGTCCAGGAGAAACAGGCAGAGCATGCCGATGAACAGCTCGCCGACGAAGCTGTGAACCTGGGCCATCCCGCGGCTGCCTGTCAGGGCACCGATGATCATGCTGCCCACGATGAGGAAGACCGAGCCGTTCAGACAGCTTTCCCGGAGCAGCTCCCGCCAGGAGATGCCATCGGGCTGGCCGTACGCGTCGGTGCGCGCGCTCGGCCCCGCTTCCCCGGCCGCTGCTCCGGCGGCCGCCGCGGTGAGGGCGGTCCGCGCGTGCGCCTGGGTCTTCAACCGGTAGAGCAATATGCCGACGATGATGGCGGGGGATTCCATCAGCGCCATCGCCGCAACCAGGTAGCCGCTCCAGGCGATGCCGCTGGTATCCAGATAGGCGGTACAAGTGACAAAGGTTACCGCGCTGATGGATCCATAGGTTGCGGCGACGGCGGCCGCATCCGCCGCCGGTAGCCGCCGGGAGAGGACGACGAAGACAATCAGAGGCACGACTGCGGACAGCGCGACGGCGCAGAGCAGCACCTGCAACACGGCGGCGTCCAGGGAGCTTTCGGCCAGCGCAACGCCGCCTTTGAAACCTATGGCGAACAGGAGGTAAAGCGACAGAAACTTAGCAACCTGGGTGGGTATCTCGAGATCTGAACGCAAAAAAGCCGCCGCGGCTCCAAGAAAGAAAAACAGCAGCGGCGGAGAGCTGAGGTTGGCGAGGAAGAGTGAATCCAACCCCTTTTATCCGCTTCGCGTCACGCGATCGACTTTGGCCATAACCTGCTTTTCCAGATTGACACGGTGGGCTTTCAGACGCTCGCGCAGCCCGGGATCGCCAGTACCGAGAATCTGGGCGGCCAGCAATCCGGCGTTGGTGCCGTTGTCGATGGCCACCGTCGCCACGGGCACCCCGGCAGGCATCTGGACGATGGACAGCATAGCATCGTGCCCATCGAGCTTGGTAGCGCTAATGGGTACGCCCACTACCGGTAGGACGCTGAGCGCTGCCACCATGCCGGGAAGATGGGCCGCGCCGCCGGCCCCCGCGACGATGACGTCGAGACCT
>CAMYJX010000024.1:0-29889 GCA_947258825.1 uncultured Pseudomonadales bacterium | reverse complement strand
GCGTCCTGGGCGTAGCGGAAAAGCCGATGCGGCGTTCGATGGGCGCTGACGATGGTCAGCTCGTAGCCGACCTCCATCTCGGCAAGCGCCTCGGCTGCTTTTTCCATGACTGGCAGATCAGAGTCGCTGCCCATGATGATGCCTACACGGGTGGTCATCAGGAAGCGATTGCCAGCTTTGGCGCCAGAGTTGCCGCCGTCTTCTGCAACAGCGTTCTGGCCTTAGTGGGCTCTCTCTGGACGCAGGTGATATGGCCCATTTTTCGCCCCGGCCTCGGCTCGCGTTTGCCGTACCAGTGAACGAACACGTTCTCTGCCGTCGAGGCCGGGTCAGCGCCAGGTTCCGGTGGTTCCGCGCCTGTTGCCTCCGCGGTGCCCAGCAGATTGCGCATGACGGCCGGCGTTGTCTGGGTGACCGGTCCCAGGGGCAGTCCGGCGATGGCCCGCAGGTGCTGTTCGAACTGGGAGGTGGGGCAGGCTTCGAGGGTGTGGTGCCCCGCGTTGTGGACTCTGGGGGAGATCTCGTTGATGTAGAGCGTCTGCTCGCGGGTCAGAAAGAACTCCACCGCGAACAATCCCACGCCGCCGAGGCGCTCGACGGCGTAGGTAGCTATCGCCTCTGCCCGCTGGGCGCTTCCAGCGCTGATGTCTGCCGGGGATGTGACCTCCAGGAGCACGTTCTGAACGGCGTCGAAAACCATGCTGACGGCTGGATAGGCCAACACGCTTCCGTCCTGGCCGCGAGCTACCAGCACGGCAAGCTCCCGAGCGCCCGGCAGGTAGGTTTCCACGATGCTGGGAACCGGCCAGAAGTTCAGCAGTTCTTTCTCTGACCGGATAATCTGAACGCCGCGTCCGTCGTACCCACCCTGTTGAGCCTTCTGCACCAGGGGCAGTCCGAACTTCCGGGCCAGACTTTGCGGCCTGGAATAGTCTGCGGGCAGGGCCTGGAACGGCAGCGTGGGCAGCCCGTTGCGCACCAGCCACCCTTTCTGCCGGGCTTTGTTTTGCAGCAGCTGCAGCACGCCCGGTCCTGGAGCGACCCTGACGTCGCCCCTCGCTTCGGCGTATGTCAGGTGGCTCAGTACATCGGCTCCGATGGATTCGATCTCGAAGGTAACGATGTCACTCTCAGCGCTGAGCTGTGCGGCGGCGCCGACGTCGTCGAGCTGGCCAATCACGAAACGATCGGCGCTTCTGATTGCCGGACTTTCGGGATCCGGCGTGAGAACGATGGTTTCCATCCCCAGCTTGGATGCCTCCTGGCAGAGGTAGTGGCCGAGCTGACCACCACCCAGAATGCCGATGCTCAGCGGCACGTCAGCCCTCCTCCCCGCCAAGGAACCCCAGTAGATGCAGCAGGCTTGCGAACAGATTGTAGATTGCGACGAACAGCGTCACGGTAGCCATGATGTAGTTGGTCTCGCCACCGCTGATGATGTTCTGCGTCTCGTACATGATCAGCCCGCTCATGAGCAGCACGAAAATTCCCGATACTGCCAGCGACAGGGCAGGGAGCTGGAAGAACAGCGCCGCCAGCCCGAGGCCGAAGGCGGTCAGAATACCGACGAACAGGAAGGTTCCGAGGTTGAGCATGTTTGGCGCGCTGCTCGAACGCGCGTATGCGGAGAGGCCAAGGAAAGTTAGCCCGGTCACGGCCATTGCGGAGCCGATGAGGGCGGGACCATTTGCTAGTCCCAGGTAGGCGCTGAGCAACGGCCCCAGGGTATAACCCATGAAGCCCGTCAGGGCGAAGACGGACGCCAGCCCCCAGGCGCTGTTCCGCAAATATGAGGTCAGGAAAAGCAGGCCGAAGTAGCCGCCCAGCGTCAGGAGCAGGCTTGGCGCAGGAAGTTGCAGCGAAGCCGTGGCGGCCGCCGTTATCGCGCTGAACGCCAGGGTCATGGACAGCAGCCGATAGGTGTTGCGAAGTACTTTGTTACCCGCCGGTGATGCGGCTTCCGGGCGGGCCGCGGCCTGCGTTCCCTGACCGGGAAAAGTGGCGGCATCCGGCTGGGCGGTCTGAACCTGAGCTGTTGCAACGTTTGGATATTTCGAATCTGCCATGGTCGTTCGCTCCGATTTAAGGACGGGCTAACTCTACAGCCGGAATAACATCGAACAAGTCGTTCTTTTGGTTCGAAAGATAAGGTTTTATCGAGCCATAAAAGTTCGTAAAATTCGAATTCCCGGATACATAAATACGAATTTTCCTTGTTTATGTCCGGGTGCAAGCTTCGGGCCCGTGGACGCTCGGGTTCCCGCGCGCAAATTGGGGCGTTAGGGAGCCGGCCGCAGGTAGGAATTCGGCTGATAGAGGAGGGCTTGTGCGCCACCTGAACTACAACCATCTGCTCTACTTCTGGACGGTCGCCCGTGAGGGGAGCATAGCCCGTGCTTCGGAAGTGCTGCACTTAACGCCTCAGACCATCAGCGGCCAGTTGAAACTGCTTGAAGAGTCTGTGGGTGACCCTCTGTTTCAGCGGGTCGGGCGCGGGCTGGTGCTGACGGATACGGGGCAGCTGGTTAACGAGTACGCGGATGAGATCTTCTCGTTGGGGGCTGAGCTGACCCAGCGGGTTCGTGGCAAGGAGCGGGGAAGTCCGGTATCCCTCAATGTCGGAGTGGTGAGCTCCATCGCCAAGCTCATCGCTTACCGGATTCTGGAGCCAGCGCTGGATACTGAAGATCCGATCCGGATCCTGTGTTGGGAAGGCGATCTGGAAAAGCTTCTGGGAGACCTGGCGGTACACCGGCTCGATCTGGTGCTGTCGGATCGGTCGATTCCCACGGGGCTGAACGTCAAGGCCTACAACCACCCGTTGGGAGAAAGCGCAATCTCCTTTTTCGTGCAGAAGCGTCAGGCTGCCCGCTACGCGCGGAATTTTCCGGAATCCCTGGATGGAGCGCCGATGTTGATGCCCGTGAACACCAGCGCCCTGCGGCGAAGTCTCGATGAATGGCTAGATAGCCTAGGTGTCACACCGCGCGTTGTCGCCGAATTTGCCGACAGTGCGCTTTTGAAAGCCTTTGGGGAAGCTGGTATCGGGGTGTTCCCGGCCCCGACAGCCATCACTGCGCAGATCGAGCACATGTATCACGCGCGAAGCGTCGGCACGACCGCGGACATCAGCGAATCCTTTTTTGCCATATCGCCCGAGCGGAAGCTCAAGCACCCCGCCGTTATGAAGATTACTGAATCCGCTCGGGCCAGCCTCTTCAGCTAGTGGCTCTGTGCAGGCGTCCGGCAGCTCTTTGCTGCCGGCTTCGGGCGATGGCCCGTCGGGCTCGTGCTGCCGTGTCGTGAATGGCCGTCTGCCCATCGCGGTGACGAGCCTGGAAGTGGAGGCGCGAACCATCCTGCCCGCGGCCTTCCAGCTCGCAAAGATAGCGAAGCTGGCCATCCCCCTCTGCCGTGAAAGTTGAAAAGGTTATCTTCACCCTTTTCAGCCGTCCCGCAATGGGCGCAAGGGTCAGGTCAACCTGCCGTTCGAGAACCGGCAGCCACTGCTTACGGAGACCCGGTTCCAGTTCAAATCGAATTGCCATGGGTTTGCTTCACAAGAAAAACACTTTTCATTTTTCGGTTGCGATGGTTATCGAACAAGCAGAAATATCCGCCCGGTGAGTTCGGGTTAGCCGAATGCCCCTGTTAGTTATCGCAAGCTGATAGCTGAAGAATTGACGGGACAGGAGTTCACAGGCGAGCACACGTAAACGGCTGTGGTGATTTCTATTCCTCCCCGCTCAGCGTCTTGCCTCGACTATCCCGAAGTCTGCATCAGCGAAAAACGGTTTTTTCTACAGGATTGCGTGATGCATATTGGCCGCAGTAAATCTGCAAAGGGAAGCGACTATGGACTTCAAAAAGATGGATCTTAACAAGATTATCCAAGGTCTTGCGGGCAGCGGCGTGATTTCCGGGCTGGCCGGCGGTATGGCGGGTGGCGCGGTGTCCGGTGCGCTCATGAGCAAGAAGGGGCGCAAGCATGCGGGAACCCTTCTTAAAGTGGGAGGTCTGGCCGCCGTTGGTGGTCTAGCGTGGAAGGCCTACCGCGGCTACCAGAAGTCCAGATCGGCGCCGGTCGTAGCGCCGCCCGCGCCGCCGGCGTCGCTGCCGACCGATGACTCCCGTGAAATGCTGTTGCTGCGAGCGATGATCGCAGCCGCGATGGCAGATGGCCATATCGACAGAACCGAGCAGGCGCGCATATTTGGCAGGCTTGCCCAGCTGAATCTGCGCGAGCAGGAGAAAAGCCTGATTCTCGACGAGCTTCGTCATCCAGCGTCAATGGAAGCTTTGGCGCGCGAGTGCACGGACCTGACCACGGGTCTGGAAGTTTATTCAGCGTCACTGCTGGCTATCGATGCCTCCTGTCCGGCAGGTAGGGTTTATCTGGAGGATCTGGCCGAGCAGCTCGCCCTGCCGCAGACCCTGGTGCGAAGCGTGCGGGAGCAGGCGTCGCCTGCCGGTGAGGATGCCGATCAGGATCGCGCCGCGTAGCCCTCTTCGCGGGGCGGCTCATAGTTTGCTCAGGCGCCGCGGTAGGGAAACTCGTTGAACAATGCCTTTTGGAAAGCCAAACCGTGACCGGCCCGTTCCGGAGCGCGAATGACGCCGCGTTCCGGCACTACGGGTTGCTCCCACAACTCGTCGTGCCAGCCCATGTACTCCAGCCAGCTGGGGTTAGGGACGCTGGCGATCAGGTGGGTCATCAACTCGTGAAACAGGTGAGGTGCAATGCGCATGCCCCAGGTATCGGCGACCGTCGCAACGCGCAGCAGTTCAGTCAGGCCGCCGCGCATCACGTCGGGCTGAAGAATGGGAACGCATGGGTTTTCGAAGAATGGGCGCAGATCGGCCCGGCCGAAGTGGTTCTCGCCACCGACGATGGGAATGGCCAGCGCGCTGGCGATCCGCTGGTAGCCGGCAAAGTCGTCGGCGCGTACCGGCTCCTCGAGCCAGCATAGATCGAAGCCTTCCAGGCGCCTGCCCGTGCGAATGGCCTGATCCGCCGTCCAGCCCTGATTGACGTCCACCATGATTTCCGTTTCCGCCCCAAGGGCCTCGCGCATCCGGGCGACGTTTTCAACGTCCTGGGCGGGGGTGTGCAGATGCGCCACCTGCATCTTGATGGCGGTGAAGCCGCGATCCTGGAAGCGCAGCGCCTTCTCCGCCATGCCTTCTCCTCCGAGGCCCCGGTAGCAGCCGCTGCCGTAAATCGGCATGGATCGGTTGGCGCCCCCCCAAAGCCGGTACAGGGGCAGGTCAGCCGCCTTGCCGGCCAGATCCCACAGCGCGATATCGATGGCAGAGAGCGCCATGACCGAAAGCCCCATCCGACCCTGTATGTAGGTCGCATCCCACATCCGTTGCCACAGCGAGGTGACCGCGCTGGCATCCTCGCCCAGAAGAAGTGGTTTCAGCATTTCGTGAATACAGGTCTCTATCGTACGCAGCCCGCCGGCCAGCGGCTGCAGATAGCCCATGCCAACCAGGCCCGAAGCGGTTTCCACCTCGACGACTAGCAGGTCCTGAAACTCGGGGACCGCGGCGGCGAACTTTGGCGGTTCGGGCCAGGGAACGGAAAGTAGATGCGTTCGCAGCTCGCGGATAATCATGGGCTTGCTCACTTTCAGAAGGGCCAGATCATGGGGGCCAGCGTGACGGCCACCACACCTATCAGCAGGTTCATCGGAATGCCGATGCGCTGGTAGTCGGTAAAGCGATAGCCGCCGGGTCCGTACACCATCATGTTGGTCTGGTAGCCGATGGGCGTTGCGAAGCTGGCGGATGCCGCGATCATGACGACGGCCGCAAACGGCCAGAGGCTGACGCCGAGGCCTGCCGCGGTGGCCTGCGCGATGGGGAAGACCAGAACCGCTGCCGCATTGTTGGTTATGGTTTCGGTGAACAAGCTTGTTATCACGTAGACGGCGATCAATCCCAGCCAGGGGCTGTCGCCGGCAAGCCCGATCCAGCCCTCGGCGATGGCCGAGGCAGCGCCGGTAACATAAAGCGCCTGGCCGATACCGAGGGAAGCCCCGATGGCAGTCACCACGGACCAGTCCACATAGGTGCGCGCAGCACGGACGCTGACGCAGCGGGTTCCCACCATCAATGCGGCCGCGATCAGCGCCGCCTCCAGCATGCTGAGAACCCCCAGGGCGGCTGAGATCACCATGAATGCCAGAATCGCCAGCGACAGCCAGGCTCGGTCGTGGCGTGGCAGGGTCGCGTCCTGAACCTCACTGACCAGCAGAAAATCTCTGGAGTTGCGCTGCCGCTCCAGGAACGAAGGCCTCGACTCCACCAGCAGCGTATCTCCCGGACGAATTTCAATCTCGCCGATCTTGCCTTCGATCCGCTTGCCGTTGCGTGCTGCGGCAATCACCACGGCATCGTAACGGGTGCGGAATCGGCCATCGCGAATGCTGCCTCCGGCGATGGGGCAGCTCGGCGAGATCACCACTTCGAAGATCCGCCGCTGGGCGCGTGGGGCGTCGAGCTTGAACAGCTGATCCGGCGCCGGCACCAGCCCCCGGACGCGCAGCAGATCCACCATGGATTCCACGACGCCAACGAACAGCAGGCGATCGCCCTGTTGCAGGCGCACGGTGGGGGAAACGGCGGGCAGGATCATGCCGTCACGCTCTATCTCCGCCAGATACGCGTCGGGCAGGTTGCGCAGCCCCGCTTCTTCAACGTTCTTGCCCACCAGCGGGCTGTGCGCTTCGAGGAGCATCTCCAGCGTGTACTCTCTGGATTTTTCCGGCTGGCGCAGTGGCGGCTTGCGATCGGGCAGCAGCCACCAGCCGGTGGCCAGAACGAAGACCAACCCGGTGACGGCTACCGGTAGCCCCAGCTTGCCGATTTCGAAGAAGCCCACGTGGCCCAGATCCGTGGTGCTTTCCATCAGGCCGTAGATGATCAGATTGGTGCTCGTGCCGATGGCGGTCAGGCATCCGCCCAGAATGGCCGCGTAGCTGAGTGGGATCATCAATCTGGAGACCGGCATGCGCAGCCGTCGCGCCCACTGCTCGATGAAGGGCACCAGCATCGCAACCACCGGCGTGTTATTGAGGAAACCGCTCAGTCCGGTGACGGGCAACATCAAGCGAAGCTGGGCCGAGGTGATGGAGCGCGGGCGCCCCAGCAGGCGCGTGCCGACTGCATGAATGCCGCCTGTTTCGGTCAGGCCGGCGGCGACGACGTACAGGACGGCGACGGTGGCGAGCGCCGGATTGCTCAACCCGGTCAGCGCCTCCGCGGGCGTGAGCGCGCCGCAGACCATGAGGAGCGTCAGGGAACCCACCAGAATGAGGTCCGGCGCGAGGCGCGTGGCGATAAGCATGCTCATGGTGCCGACGATGATCGTCACGGTCATCCATGCATCTGGACTCAAGACACCCCTCCCGTTACCGAAGCACAGTTGCCGCCGCTCGGCTGACCGAGCTCAGTCGACTTCAACGGCTCCGATGAGACCCGGGCGCAGCAGAGGTCCAGAGCGCTTGCGTTCGTACTTGCGCGCTGGCGTGAGGATTATCTCGGTCAGCTCGCCTGCCGCAATGCCTACGGCTATGCGTTCCTCAGGGGCGTCTTCGTAGAGGGTGGTGCGCTGCCGCGGGGTTCGATGCATGTCCTCGATCATCTGGCTCATCACCTGAGGTGAAGTTTCCTGGCCGTGGGTCGTGCCCGCGGCCCGGCTGATGGACTCGTTCATCAGGGTGCCGCCCATGTCGTTGCACCCGGCATTCAGACAGGCCTTGATGCCCGCGTGGCCCATCTTCACCCAGCTCGTCTGAATGTTCTTGATGTGCGGGTTCAGCGTGAGTCGGGCGACCGCGTGCATCAGCACCGCCTCCCGGAACGTGGGCCCCTTGCGCGCTTTACCCTTCAGATACATGGGCGCCTCCATGTGCACGAAGGGCAGAGGGACAAACTCGGTAAACCCACCGGTTTCCCGTTGCAGGTTGCGGATCCGTAACAGGTGTCGCGCCCAATGCTCGGGACGCTCCACGTGGCCGTACATGATGGTCGCCGTGGTTCGGAATCCTGCCCGATGCGCGGCTTTCATGACCTCCAGCCACTGGGCGGTATTGATCTTGTCGGCGCAGATGATGTCTCGGACCTCGTCATCGAGGATCTCAGCGGCCGTTCCCGGAAGCGTGTTCAGACCGGCAGCCTTCAGGCGGCGCAGATAGGTGTCCAGATCCAGCTCCAGCGTTGCCGCGCCCTGCCAGACTTCCAGCGGTGAAAACGCGTGAATGTGCATCTCCGGTACGGCTTCCTTAACCGCCCGCAGAATGCCGATATAGGTGTCGCCCGTGTACTCGGGGTGAATACCGCCCTGCATGCAGACTTCAGTGGCCCCCCTGTCCCAGGCTTCTTGTGTTCGCCGTTGAATCTCGTCGTGAGAAAGATCGTACGGACGTCCTCGCAGGTTTTCCGACAGCTTGCCTTTGGAGAACGCGCAGAACTGACACTTGAAGTAGCAGATGTTGGTGTAGTTGATATTCCGGTTGACCACGTAGCTGACCGTATCGCCGTTCACCTTCCGGCGCATGGCGTTCGCCGTCTGCACCACGGCGTTGAAATCATCGCCGCGGGCGCCGAACAGACGTACAACTTCCTGCTCGGTCAGATCTTTCTCCTGCTCGGCTCGCGCCAGGATGGCGGCGAGGTCGGCAGAAACCCGCTTGGGTGGCGTTTCCATAGCGTCCATGACGCTTCGGGGTGGTTCTTCTTCTGAGCCCGGGCACCAGTCGTCGGTGCGGGGCAGGCCCTCGGCGTCGACGAGTTCCAGCACCCGCTCGTGCAGTGAGGGGTCGACCCAGGTCGATAGTTTTCTCGCGTAGGCGGGGTAGATGGTGAGTCGCTCGTGCAGGTGCTTGCCGGCGGCGGCGGTCTCCCGCGACAGATCTTCGAGATGGGGCCAGGGCGCCTCGGGATTGACGAAATCCGGCGTCAGCGGTGACACGCCGCCCCAGTCGTTGATACCTGCGGCAACGATCTGCGGCAGCACCCCGGGGCTGAGGTTCGGTGGCGCCTGAACGCTCATGTCGGCCCCGAAAAGAATGCGGGCAACCGCGATCGTCCACAGCAATTCGTTCAGATCGGGTTCCGGCGCCTGCGACATCTGGGTTTCCGGCTTGGCCCGGAAATTCTGTACGATGATTTCCTGAATGTGCCCGTACTTCTGGTGCACGGCGCGGATAGCCAGCAGGGATTCCACCCGCTCGCGACGGGTCTCGCCGATGCCTATCAGGATGCCGGTGGTGAACGGTATCCCCGCCTCGCCGGCATCGATGAGGGTCTGGATACGCACCGCGGGCACCTTGTCCGGGGATCCGTAGTGGGGCATGCCCTTCTCGCAAAGCCGGTCGGACAAGGACTCCAGCATGATCCCCATGGACGGCGAAACCGGGCGCAACCTGGTGAGCTCAGCCGGCGTCATGGTGCCCGGGTTCAGGTGCGGGAGCAGCCCCGTTTCCTTGAGTACTCGCTCGGATACATGGTGCAGATAGTCGAGGGTCGACTCGAAGCCCAGTTCCGCCAGGGCTTCCCGGGCGGCCTTGTAGCGCAGCTCCGGCTTTTCTCCCAGCGTGAACAGCGCTTCCTTGCAACCCATGGCCGCGCCGTTTCGAGCGATCTCCAGCACCTCGTCCGGCGTCATGTAGGGCGCTTTCAGCTTCCGCGGAACCTGGGCGAAAGTGCAGTAGTGGCAGACATCACGGCACAGGTGCGTCAGCGGAATGAAGACCTTCCGGGAATAGGTGATCAGGTTGTGAAAGCCCCTGTCGCGCAGCACGGAAGCCACGTCGGCGAGAGCGGCGGTATCGGGCTCGTCGGCCAGTTTCAGCGCCAGGTTCTCGTCCGGCAGGTCTCCTTGCTCTGCCAGCAGCTGCACCTGTTCCAGTGTCGACTGTTTCATATCCATCTCATTGATATATATAGAAATATTTTGTGTTTAATCGGTACTCTGACGGCGCTTTCCAGGCCGATCACAGACAGGTGCTCGAGCCTGACGAAGCATTATGGGCATCGGCCAGACGCCTGGCTATACCTGATTTGACCAGATAGGTACCGGTCTGGGTTTCCGGGTTCGCATCCAGCAGCGTACGCAGATCGTCCGGCGTATCCACGTCCAGCGCGAATCGGGTGGATGGGACGATGCGCGGGGTCACGCCTGCCGCGAATGCGGCGTCCGTATGGGGCCGAAAGCTTCTGCCGTCGAACACGAAGCGGATGATATCAGGCGGCGAGCAGACCAGCCCGTTGGTGCCCAGGTGCTCATCGTCAGGCAGGATGGTTACGGATTCGTGCGCGGTGAGCAGCGCGTCGATCTCGTCGGCGGAGATCAGCGGAACATCAGCCGGCACGATCATTACGCCCTTGGCATGCAGCGTCTCCATCAGGTAGTCGCGGGCCTGGGTCAGTGCCTCTGAAAGATCTGCATCCGGACTCTCGGCGAAGCGCTCGGTTCCGAAAGTCTGGGCCAGTGCGTCTGCCTCCACGGTTCGAGAAACGATGAGTACCCCGGAGAGGCCCTGGCAGCGGGCCAGCGCGCTCAGGACGTCCCTGGCCATGGCCAGCATCAGCAGCCGTCGTTCCTCCAGGGAAAGCACGCTTGCCAGGCGCTGTTTGGCCTGATCAAAGGTTTTTATCGGAACGATGGCCCACATGACGATGACTTGAGATGATCTGTTGGGGAAGGCCCTTGCCGTTTCAGGTGAGCTTCTGGACGAACGCCAGCAC
Organism: uncultured Pseudomonadales bacterium; assembly: GCA_947258825.1. Classification (GTDB taxonomy): domain Bacteria; phylum Pseudomonadota; class Gammaproteobacteria; order Pseudomonadales; family Azotimanducaceae; genus UBA7803. The sequence goes on along the minus strand of CAMYJX010000024.1, from coordinate 19,131 downwards.
GTCGCGAGCCAGATTTACCCGATCCTGCAAAGTTACCATGACGGTCTGGGTGACGATAGCGGGTACTCCCAGGGCGTCTTCAAGGCCTTTGTCCTGCTCATCGAGAATGAAGCCGTCCAGCAGATCGCCATAGTGCGCGGCCACCGCGGCTGCCGTGTTCGGGATCGCCAGCTCGCGCATCATCTTGGCCGTTGGCCCCTTGATGGCGGCGCCGCCGACGATGGGAGAAACGGCGACCACAGGTGCCGAAGCAGCCAGCAGCGCGTCGCGCATGCCCGGCAGGTGCAGCATCGGGTCGACGGACACGTATGGGTTCGATGGGCAGATGACGATCCCGTCTACCCCGTCCAGACAGGACAGGATGGCCGGATTGGGGCGCGCGGCGTCCAGCCCCTGGAACTCGAAACCGGTCACTTCCGGCTGACAGCGGTCGCGGACGAAATAGTGCTGGAACGCCAGCGCGCCCCGATCGGTGTGCACGGTCGTGCGTACCGACTCGTCGGACATGGGCAGCAGCTGGAACGCTACGCCCAGGGCCCGACCGATGATTGCAGCCGCTTCCGTGCGGCTCGCCCCCTGCCGCAGCAGATCGGTACGGCGGACATGCAGCGCAAGATCGCGGTCGCCCAGCTGGAACCAGGTTTCCCCGCCCATTTCCGCAAGCGCGGCCATGAATTCCCAGCTTTCGTCTCTGCGGCCCCAGCCCGTATCCGGATTCGCCAGATCTGCCAGCGTATACGTCAGGGTGTCCAGGTCCGGGGAGATCTCCAATCCCATGTGGGTAAAATCGTCGCCGGCGTTGACGGCGAAAATGAGTTCCTCCGGGCTGAGCAGCTGCGCGAGCCCCAATCCCAGCTTCGCACCCCCAACGCCACCTGTGATGGCCAGTATTCGCGGCATCAGCGGAACATGTCCTCGTCCAGCGGGCGGATGCAGCTTGCTGCAGTCTCGTCGACCTGGTCCAGCGGCAGGCCGCGGACAATGACCACCGGCGTCATTTCGGTGGTTTCACCCATGATCAGGGTTGCCGCCGTGGCGATGGCGTCGGCGCGATTGATCAGCGTCACCTTGAGCTCCCGGCCAAACAGGTCGGTTCCCCCGCATTGGTCGTCCAGAACCCGGATGCCGGAGCAGCCGATGGCGCAGCCGATGGTGCCCAGGCGCCAGGGCCGGTTGCTGCTGTCGGTGATTACCACGCCGATGCGCGCTCCGCTCGCTGCCTCGAGCGCGCCTCGAATTTTCGCCGCGGATGCGTCTGGGTCTTCCGGCAGCAGCAGCGCGTACTCATCCTCGCCTTCGCCGTGCGGGATGTTCGACTGGTCGATCCCGGCGTGGGCCCCTACCAGGCCCAGACGGTGGCGCACGATGAGCACGCCCGGCTTGGTGCGCACCACCTCGGTGGATTCCCTGAGTATCAGCTCTACCAGGCGGGGATCCTTGTCGGTGCGTTCCGCCAGTTCGATGGCCTCGGGCCCCGGGCTGATGTCGCTCAGCGCCACCAGCTGGCCTTCGGCTTTGGAGACGATTTTCTGCGCCAGACACAGCACATCCCCGTCCTGCAGAATAAGGCCCGCGGCGTTCAGGCCTCTGGTAATGGTTTCAGGCAGATTGTCGCCGGCCTCGATCATCGGTATCCCCGGCACCGCAAGTACCTGGAGTCCCTCAGCCCTGGTTTCCCCGTGCCGGGGTTCCGTGTTTGGCACGATGTTCAGTGATCCTCCTGGCCGACGATCTTTATTCCTGCATGAGATATCTGGCCCTGACGGTTGATCTGGATGAGGATTGATGTCAGCGCCTCTGCGGCCGCAGCATTGGCGATGGGTCCGGCGTGCCAGCCGGTCATTCCCGCCTGCTCGATCAGATCGATTACCTGCTGGCGTGCATCCTTTTTGTTGCCGGCGACCAGCACGTCGCACTCGATGTGAACATCCTGTTGCAGCAGATGGGCGGCGATGTTCTGGAACGCGCTCACCACCCGCACGTCTTCGCCCAGGAATTCCTGCGCCCGCTTGCCGGCGCTGCCTTCCTCAGGAAGCTGGACGGTACCTACCTTTGGTGGGACCAGAGGCACGGTGACATCGATGAGAATTTTTCCCTGCAGCTCGTCCCTGACATGTTCCAGCGTGGAAAGCTGATGTTCGGCAGGTACCGTCAGCACCACGACCTCACCGGCGGCGGCCGCGTCCTTGTTCTCCATGGCATCGGCAGGCGTCGCCGGGCTTATCTCGTGCAGGGCAGCAACAGCGGCCTTGGCTTTCTCGAGCGTTCGAGAGCCGATGACGATTCGGTGCCCGGCCTTCGACCAGCGTATCGCCAGCCCCGTGCCGAGATCCCCCGTGCCGCCGAGAATTGCGATGCTTTTTTTATCTACCTGAGCCATGTTTTTACCTCGCTGCCGCGCTATGAAAGTGCCCTTGGAAGGGGAAGGCGAGCGATTATGCCGTTATCAGACTTGCTGGCGCTACACCCGGGTGGTTTGGGGGGCGCTTGACGCCGCCATGGCCCGTCGTGTCGTATAGCTGCATGCAACGGAAGGAGGACGCGCAATGCGTATTGGTGTGATGATCGGCGGTGACGGACGGGAGCTTGGTCTCGACGATGTGATCGGCATAGCGAAGCAGGTTGAAGCGGCGGGTCTCGATGATGTCTGGATGGCGAACATCTTCTCGTTCGATGCGGTTTCTACCCTCGGATTCATCGGGCGGGAAACGACCCGCATCGGGCTGGGTACTGCCGTAACCCCCACCTATCCCCGCCACCCCACGGCGCTGGCCCAGCAGGCGTTGACCACGGCCGCGGCCAGCGACAACCGGTTTACCCTGGGCGTGGGCCTGTCTCACAAGCTGGTGATCGAGGACATGCTCGGGCTGTCCTACGCTCAGCCGGCCGTGCACATGCGCGAGTACCTGAACGTGCTGATGCCGCTGACGCGCGGCGAGACGGCCAGTTTTCAGGGCGAGCATTACCGGGTAGCCAACATCGCCATCGATGTTCCCGGTGCCGACCGCCTGCCCGTGGTCGTCGCTGCCCTCGGGCCGGTCATGTTGAAAATTGCCGGGGAACTGGCGGACGGGACCAATACCTGGATGGTGGGCCCGAAGACCATGGAGAGTCACATCATCAAACGGCTGAGCGCCGCGGCCAGCGCTGCCGGTCGGGCCGACCCGCTGGTTGTCGGAGGGTTTCCCATCATCCTGACCAACAAGCCGGATGAGGCCCGGCGGAAGATTGCCGAATCCCTCACCATCTATGGTCAGCTGCCCAGCTACCGGGCGATGCTTGATCGGGAAGGCGTCAGCGGCCCGGCGGACATTGCCATTGCCGGTGATGAAAATCTGCTTAGAGGGGAACTCAAGCGCCTGGAGGACATGGGGGTCAGCCACTTCAACGCGGCAATCTCCGCTGTGGAAGACGGCGCCTGGGATCGTACGCTGGAGTTCCTCTCCAGCATGAAGTAGGCCTGTACCTCTTGGCAGGCGCGATGCTCGGGGTGATTCGAATCAGTGATTCAGGCCGGCGACCTCAGGCATCAGCTTCTCGATGAACTGCCGGGTCTGGTCGATAAAGTCGTCGCCGTCCCTGGCGATGGGCCGCAGGATGAACTTGTGCACGCCCGCGTCGTGGAAGTCGTTTACCAGCGACATGATTTCCGTGACCCCGCCGGCGGCGATGAACCCCTTGGGTTCCCGACCCAGACGCTTGCGCAGCATGGCGCTGTAGCGCTCAACGATGGGCTCGTCCGCCGCGCCGAAGCGGAAGCCAAAGCCAGCGCCGTAGTGATCTTCATCGATGGTGCGGCCGTGTTCGGCAGCCGTGGACTTGATTGAGGCGATCACCGGCGCCACTTCCTCGGGAGACTCGATGCCCGCCTGCCACCCGGTACCCCAGCGTGCCGTCCGTTCTATGGCCTGTTTGGCAGAGCCGCCCACCCAGAGCGGAAGCGGTTGCTGTACCGGTCGCGGCGCGATGCTGGCGTCTTCCAGCTGATAGTATTCCCCCTGGTAACTTACGCTTTCCTCGCTCCACAGCCTTGACATGATTTCCAGCCCCTCTGCTGCCCGCTTACCCCGACCCTTTGTCGGCGTGCCGGTAGCGACGTAATCCCGTGACAGGGCGCTGCCTACGCCGAACGCCGGCAGCAGCCGACCGTCGCTCAGAACATCGATGGTGGCGCACGCTTTGGCGGTCAGAACCGGGTCTCGCAGCCCCAGGCTTGCCACGTTCATGCCGAACTTGATCCGTTTGGAGCCCCCGGCCAGCGCTGCCATGACGCTCATCGCCTCCAGGTTGGGTTCGGGGCCGATGATGCGGTCGCTCTGCCAGATGGAATTGACGCCCCCGTTGTCGCAGAGGTCGATCCAGCGCCAGAAATCTCTGGCCCCGGAAAAGGGGAAATTGGCGATGCCAAGCCCTGCACTGACTGTCATAAGCGCGATCTCTGCGGGATGAGCGGACCATTATACCTGCAGCTTCGGCGCTCAGGCCTCACAAAGGGACATACAATAGCTTATGGTCACGATGCGTATGCTGATTGTACCGAGCGCTGGATCGCGAAACCTCGACCCCCGCTGGCGGCTTCTGCCGGCGACCCAGGGGTGGGCGCAGTTATGAGCACGCCGCGCTATCTGGTGGCGGATGTGGGGGCGACTCACACGCGTCTTGCCCTGGCCGGTCCGACCGGGCTTCAAGGTCAGGTCTGTCGGGTAGCCACCGCGGATATCTCCGACGCCGCGACGCTGGTGGCGGCAGCGGAGCGGCAGCTCAACCTTCGCGATCTCAGCGGCGGCTGCGTTGCCCTTGCCGGACCCGTCGAAGGACAGAGGGGCGTGCTCACCAACGGCGCGCTGAACCTCGATGCGGACGAGCTGAGTCAGCAGCTGGGATGTCCGGTGAAACTGGTCAACGATTTCTGCGCCCTGGCGCGTTCGCTGCCGATGCTCCGATCGTTGCGGCAGATCGGTGGCCGCGGCTCGCCGGAAGCTTCAGCCGTTAAGGTAGTTATTGGACCAGGCAGCGGGCTGGGGATGGGCATCCTGATACCAGAGCCCCGCGGCTGGTGCGCCCTCGCCTCCGAAGGGGGACACGGTGATCTCGCTCCCGGCAGCCACCTGGAGATGGAGCTGCTTGCGCTGCTGCAAGCCGAGCATGGACATGTCAGCTGGGAGACGGTGCTTTCGGGACCCGGGCTGGTACGCCTTTACCGCGGCGTCTGCGCGCTCTGGGGAGTACGCGCCGACACGGTGACGCCGGAATGGATCAGCGCCAACGGTCTTGATGCCACCGAGCCTGTCTGTCATCAGACGCTTGAGGTCTTCTTCGGGTTGCTGGGGAGTGCGGCAGGAAACCTTGCCCTGGTGCTGGGCGCGAAAGGCGGCGTCTACATTGGGGGCGGCATTGTTCCTCAGCTGGCGGGCTTCGCCGCCGGGAGCCCGCTGCGGCGCCGCTTTGAGGAACGCGGGCCGCTTGCGGGCTACGTGGCGGACATACCGCTCTGGATCATCATGGACCAGGAACCCGGGTTGATAGGCGCCCTGGAGTGTTTGCGATGCGCGCCCGACCCTTAACCACAGGACCACCCACGACATGACTCACGAGATTGATTATCGGATCCAGGGCGCGGCCATGCAGTACGTCGAGGTAGAACTTGACCCCGGCGAGACCGTAGTCGCCGAAGCCGGTGCCATGATGTATATGACCCAGGGCGTCAAGTTCGAGGCGCGCATGGGGGACGGCTCAGCCTCAGGAATCATGGGCAAGCTTTTCGGCGCCGCACGACGGATGCTGACCAACGAATCGCTTTTCATGACACACTTCACCAATGAGGCGGAAGGTAAGGAGCAGGTCGCCTTTGCCGCCCCCTATCCGGGTCAGATTGTCTCGGTGGCGCTTGCCGAGTTGGATGGTGAGCTTCTTTGCCAGAAGGATGCGTTTTTGTGCGCGGCCAAAGGCACGCAAATCTCCGTGGCGTTCAGCAAGAAGCTGGGCGCTGGCCTGTTTGGCGGAGAAGGTTTTGTTCTGCAGCGGCTGCGAGGCAGCGGTCATGCCTTCCTCCATGCCGGTGGCACCCTCATGGTCCGCGAGCTCAGGGGCGAGAAGCTGCGGGTGGATACCGGGTGCGTGGTAGCGTTTCAGTCGGGCGTTGAATACGACATCGAGCGTTCCGGGGGCCTGAAATCCATGCTGTTCGGCGGGGAGGGCATGTTTCTGACAACGCTGTCGGGACACGGCAAAGTCTGGCTCCAGTCGTTGCCATTTGCCCGACTGGCGGACCGGGTTCTGATCAACGTGACGCGGGTGGTGCAGGATGATCGGAGTTGAGGGCCGCCGGCATGCAGGACGATGGCATCCATCGAAAGCAATGATTCAGAGAGGTAAGCAGGCGTGAAAGTAAGCATTGGCATTGGCGGCGCCGCGTCCGGCGGGAAACGGGATTTTGATACCCAGGTCGACTACGTGGTGGAAGCCGAGAAGCTGGGTGTGGATACGGTCTGGACGGCGGAAGCCTGGGGCCAGGATGCCATCAGCCCGCTGGCTTTCATCGCGGCCAGAACGGAGCGGATCCGTCTGGGGACCGGAATCATGCAGATCAGTGCCCGGGTTCCCGCCATGACAGCCATGACGGCGCTTACCATGGCGGCGATTTCCAACGACCGCTTCATTCTCGGTCTCGGCGCCAGCGGTCCCCAGGTGGTCGAGGGGCTGCACGGGCGACCCTTCAAGGCACCGTTGACGCGGATGAAAGAAACCGTCGATATCATCCGCCTGGCTTTCGCTGGGGAAAAGATACAGTACCACGGGCGCTTTCATGATCTGCCGCTGCCCGGTGGCGAAGGCAAGCCGCTGCGCCTGGCTCAGCCGGGCAATGATCGGATTCCCGTCTATCTTGCGACCCTCGGGCCGGCAAGCCTGGAATACACGGGCGCAGCGGCGGACGGCTGGCTCGGCACGTCTTTCACTCCTGAGCACGCCGACGCCCATCTCGGGCATATTCAGCGCGGGGCGGAGCAGTCGGGTAGAAGTCTCCGCGACATCGACATTCAGGTTGGCGGTACGGTCGCGTTTGGTGATGACCTGGAAGCCCTGGTGGCCCCGCTCAGGCCGGGCATGGCGTTTACCCTGGGCGCTATGGGTTCGCCCAAGACCAACTTCTACAACGAAGCCTTCAAGCGGGGTGGTTGGTCCGACGTCGCGGTGGAGGTTCAGCAGCTCTGGGTCAACGGTCAGCGGGAGCAGGCGGCGGCGCAGGTGCCTCTGGACATGATCGTGCAGGCCAACCTGCTGGGCGATGCCGAAATGGTCGGGACGCGCATTCGAGCTTATCGTGATGCGGGCGTCACCACCCTGAGGGTTCAGCCGGCGGGAAGCACGCTGGATGAACGCCTGGAAACCCTCGGTCGGGTCATGGATCTGGTTGGCGCTCTGGACTGAAACCGGCAGTCCGGCATTGCGCTATCGGATGTTGTGCTACCGCGCAGGATGATCGCGAGCAGTGAATGCGGTCTCAGCTGCCGCTCTGGGTCCGACCGCGGGATTGGATCGACGCCCGGCGGGCAGCGACCTTTTCGGGCGTTACCTCTGTCCGACTGTGCGCTCGGCTCGCTTCGAACTCCAGGTTCAAACCATTTTCCAGGGTGGTGTTCCATCCGGCGTCCATGATGCGCTTGATCTCGCGCCGCGTCGGCTCGTCGGTGGTCAGGATGTCCTCGGCCAGCTTCTGGCAGGTTGGCAGCAGGGCGTCCGGGGCCACCACCCGGTTCACCAGGCCCCACTGGCAGGCGGTTTCCGCATCCAGATAATTGCCCGTCAAGGAAAGCTCCTTAGCGCGGTTGACGCCGATGAGCCGTGGCAGCCTTTGCGACAGGCCCCAGCCTGGCACCACGCCAACTCGCCCATGGGTGTCGGCAAACTTCGCGTCCGTAGAGGCGATCAGAAAGTCACACATCAGCGCCAGCTCGAAGCCACCGGTAATGGCGAAACCGTTCACGGCGCCTATGATAGGTTGATGCACGCCGGTCACCGCCCGGCTGAGATCCTGGCTGGAAATTGCCGCTGTCGCCGAGACCTCGCCACCCAGCTCCTTCAGGTCCAGACCCACCGTGAACGCTCGGCCCGCGCCGGTAAGGATTATTACCTCCGTGGCGCTGTCTTCGGCGATCTCGCTGAAGGCCTCGGCGATCCGGTTGCGCAGGGCCGACGACAGGGCGTTCAAGGCTTCCGGACGGTTCAGGGTTACCGTTGCGATGCCGTTGTTTTTTTCTACCAGCACCAGACTAGCGTTGTCGGCCATGATGATTCCTTTTTGCGCGCTTGCTGAAGTTGAAGTTGCGAATCCGTCGGCCTGCCTGGGTCCTGATGCAGATCCACGTGAAAGCCCGCATTCTATCAGCTGTGCCCCTGGTGTTCCTGGACGCTGCTGGCGCCCTGTCGTTAGCATGTCGGGTGGTGAAGGACCGATTCGATGTGGGTATTTGTCAAACGATATGGGCTGGCGTCTGCTCGGAGCAGGGTGACGGCCGCCGCTCTGGGCAGCCACGCCCGCTGCCGGCGCATTCTGCGGGAGCTGCGCGAGGGATCGCTACGATCTGCGAAAATGACCGATCCCGAAATCCGCAGCGCCCTGCGCCGTCTCGAAATCGAAGCCGGGCGTCTCGAGGCTTACTGGTACCTGGTGGTTCGCAGTTCCAGCGCCGCGCAGTGGCGCCGGGCTTCGGCGCGGAACCGGCGTTTGCGACGTCTCCTGGCGCCGCTGACCGAACTGCCGAGCCGTGGCGCGGCTCGGGTCGCCATGGATGCGGACCGGTCGTGTCATCCCAAGCGGGCCCGCGCCGCGCGACGGGCGGCGTCAGCCATTGCAGAGACGGTCGATGGGCAACGGCCAGGCAAACGGAAATCGAAGATCGCAGCTTTATTGGAGCGGGATGCCGACGCCTGGCGATCCCTACCTGGCCGGTGCCCGGACCTGGATGACACCGCCATAGAGACCAGCCTGCTGCGGGGCCTTCTGCGGCAGCCGCAGAAACCTGCGCGCAGGCAGCAGAAACGTGTTCAACGGCTGATCTGGCAGCTGGAGCTCATCGGAGCATCCGGAGCCGATGATCTGGGGCCGTTTCTGGCGGACCTGAGGAGGGTCGGTGAGCGCCTGTCAGAGCAGAACGCGGTGGCGGCTTTTGCCGCCCAGCTTGATAGACTGCCGTTGCGGGCAGCCGATCAGCGCCGGCTGGAAAGGGCTGTTGAGCAAACTCTGGCGCGGTTGCATGGCGAACCGGGATGGCCAATTGGATGGCCAATTGGATGGCCGACGCAATGGCCGAGAGACCGCCTTGCCGCGGCCCTGGGAAGCGAACTTCGGCGATGGGCGTGGCGGTGTTGTCCGGAAGACTGAGTTCTGAGTCGAGAGGGGTTCTGATGACGAAATCTGGGAAAGGCGCGAGGCTGAGTAGGCGCCTGATCAGCGGGTGGCTGCTGATGGCCGGATGTTGGATGGGTGCGTACGCCAGTGCGTACGCCAGTGCTGCCGCAGGTGCGGAGACGACCTCAGACACCGGCGGTTCGCCGCGGTCGGATGCAGGCGGCTACGCGGAGGTCTGGGGCCCGCCCCTGGGAACCCGCTTGCCGATGCTTGCCGCTCAGGATCAGGATGGGCAACCACGCAGTCTCGAGGACCTGGCTGGCCGGCAGGGTCTGCTGCTCTTTCTCCATCGTTCCGCCGACTGGTGACCCTACTGCAAGGGCCAGCTGGTTCAGCTGGCGCGCTGGCAGGATCGATTCGCTGCGCTGGGTGTCAACGTGGCGGCCATGTCTTACGACTCGCTGGCAGTTCTCGTGGCCTTTCACATGGCAGAGGATCTGCGCTACCCGCTGCTTAGAGACGAGGAGACGCGACACTTCAGCGCTTACGGCGTGCTCAATCCGGAGTATCCGCCAGGTCACCAGGGGCACGGGATCCCCCTGCCCGGCGTGCTTTTCGTCACGCCGGACGGCGTCGTGCAACTTAAATTTGCCGTTCCCGGATACAAGCAGCGGCCATCCATGGATTCGATTTTCGACGCGCTGACCGCCTGGCTTACAGATCCGGCTCACCGCCCTGGTGCATCCTGAGTGAAAACCCCGCCCGGTCGACGCTTACTCTTGATCAGGGCGGCCGGTCTGCCTTGGATTGCCTCGATGCTCTGTGTTGTCTGCTGGGTGTCTGCGGGCGCGCAGGTCGCACCGCAAGCTCTACCGGTGGGTGAGGCCCACGCCACAGCGCCCGTGACGGCCCCCGCCGTCACGCGGCTTCAGGAGGCATTACTGGAGGCGATGCGCGACCATGAATCGCGCAGCGAACGAGAGACCTTTCTTGCCCCGATCGTGGCAGCCGTATTCGACTTACGTAACATCGCGCGAATCAGCCTTGGGTCCACGTGGCGTGAGCTGGACGAATCGGCGCGGAAGGATTTCGTCGCCCGGCTGCAGACCCTTATCAGCGCCACCTATGCCGCCCGTTTCGAAGTGGCGAAGGGCCTGAGCTTCGAGATTCTGGCAATCGAAAACGCGCCCCGGGGGCAGGTAGCCAGAACCCGCTTGCTGCGACCGCCGGACGATCCCGTCAGCCTGGATTACTTCCTTCGCGATGGGCGGATTTTCGACGTGGTGGCAGACGGTGTCAGCGACCTGTCTTTGCGGCGGGCGGACTATGCCAGCGTTATTCGATCTGCGGGTTATCCGGCGCTGCTGGACGACCTGGAGGCCAGCATCGTGAAGCTGCGATCGGATGATGCTATCTGACGGGGTCCTGGTTTTCCTCCTGCTCGCGAGCGCCGGCTGCGCCACGCTCGAAGGCCCGGCGTTTGGTGCTTACGATCCGTTCGAGCCGGCAAACGTACGCAGTTACGCGGTCTCGGAATGGATCGACGGTAACGCCTTGCGTCCCGTCGCCAGGGGCTACCAGGCCGTCACCTGGGGCTGGTTCCGAACCGGTGTGGGAAATGTGTTTGCAAACCTTCGTGAAGTGGATTCCGCTTTGAATGGGCTTCTGCAGCTCAAACCCGAGCGGGGTGTCACCAGCCTGGTGCGCATCCTTGTCAATACCAGCGTTGGTCTGGGGGGCTGGTTTGACGTTGCGGCTCTGACCGGTCTGACCGATCCCGAGGAAGATTTCGGTCAGACGCTTGCGGTAGCGGGCGTTACCCGAACCCGATATCTGTACATTCCCGTGCTCGGGCCGTCGTCGGCTCGAGATCTGCCCGGCAGCCTTTTTCGTGCCTTGCTGCCGCGTCTGTTGCTCGGCGCTTACTATCCCTGGTGGATCGCCGCGCTCGATGGGATCAACTCCCGCGCGGCGGCCCTGACGCTGAGCGATGCACGGGATACGCTGGCGCTTGATCCCTATGTTTTTACTCGGGAAGCCTTCTTTCAGCGACGTAAGTTCCTGATCTTCGACGGTCATCCGCCCAGGGAAGATCCTTTTGCCGCCTTCGATGAATTTGAAGCCGCGGATGATGTGGACTGACGCAGCTGCAGCGTTGGAAGCGCGGTTCTGATGCTTCACAAGCGCTTGATCCCGCTGTTGGAGCGCTGGGTGGGCTGGGTGGCTTGTCGTGGCTTGCCAACGCTCACGGTGCTGATGGTTCTGACTGCCATCGCCGGCTGGTACGCGGTGGATCGGTTTCGCATGAACAGCGATCTGAACGCGCTCATCGAGCAGGATGCCTTTTGGCGCATCGCCGTGGACCGGGATGAGTCGGCGTTCCCGGACCTGGCGCACACCGCGCTGTTTGTGGTCTCCGGCGCATCTTTCTCTGAGGTCGAGCGGGTGGCGCTGGATGTCGAAGGCCGAATAAGAAGCCGCGAAGATCTCTTCAGTGCCGTCTACAGCCCTCAGAACGATGCCTTTTTTCGCGATCACGCGCTGCTCTATCTCGAACGGTCGGCGCTGGACGGCGTCGCCGATCGGCTGGTGGATGCCCAGCCGGTACTTACCGCGATCGCTGAGGACACCAGCCTGCGTGGCATTCTGAACCTGGTGGGGCAGGCCATCGACAACGACAGAGTTGCCGCGCTGGACCGATTGCTGACCCTGCTGGCCGCCTCAGCCGAGGCGACCGCCTCCGGCGCCGACCCTGGCATTCTCTGGGCCGACGAGTTTTTCCCCGATCAGGAGCAGCAGTTCCGCCTGATTATGCTCAAGGGTCGGATGGAGTTTGGTGAGCGCTTGCCAAACGCCCGGGTGATGTCGGCGCTGCGGACCATCATTGCCGACACCGACGTTCCCACCGGTGTCAGCGTTGGCCTTACCGGTGAGATCGCGCTGACCCATGAAGAGATCGAAGCTGCCATGAGCGGCGTGCAGTCGGCGGGCTGGATAGCGGTCATGGTGCTGGCCAGCGTGCTGGTGGTGGGCGTGCGCTCCGCCAAGATCATCGCGGCGACGCTGCTGATGTTGCTGGTGGGCGTGATCTGGACCGCCGCGCTCGCCATGCTGACCGTTGGCGAGTACAACACCCTGTCCGTGGTCTTTCTGGTGATATTCTTCGGCCTCGGGGTAGATTTCGCGATTCACTTCTGCCTGCGCTATCAGGAGGCCATCAACAGCCCGGACAGCGCGGTGCTGCCGTCCCTTCGCGCGGCTACCGGCAGCGTCGGCGGCGCCATCCTGCTCTGCACCCTGACCACCGCCCTTGGCTTTCTCAGCTTCTGGCCCACCGACTATCGAGGTCTTGGCGACCTTGGAATAATCGCCGCGGGCGGGATGCTGGTGGCCGCAGTGCTCACCTTTACGCTGCTGCCCGCCTGCTTTTCGATCATGGGTCCGATTCGTCCCCACGTGGTGGATCTGCCGACGGGAGATCGGCTGGTGCGGTTTCTTCTCCAGCATCCCATCAGCGTTCTGTGCGTGGTCACGCTGGCCGCGATCGTTGCCGGCGTGCTGGCTTCACGTTCCTACTTCGATTACAGCGTGATGGCCCTGAAGAATCCGGATGCGGAATCCGTAATCGAGTTGCGGCGCCTTCAGGAGCAGGGCATTGCAACGGACTACTCGGTGACGCTGCTGGTACCGGAAACCCCTCCGCTCGAGGGGTCGCGGCCGCAGTCTCGTGCCCAGCTGCGAGCGCAGCTGCGGGCGCTGGATACGGTAGCGTCGGTGATGGGCCCCGCTGACTATGTGCCTGTCGAGCAGGCGGACAAGCTGCTGATCCTGGAAGACCTGCAGGTGGTGCTGTGGAGCGCGCTCAATCCGAGCCGTTCGGCCCCGCCACCTTCGCTGCAAGACCTGCTGGAATCGGCAGCTGAACTCCGCGGGAAGATAGGCCGGTGGCGGGTCTCCGCGGCTGCCGACGCTGATGCTGCCGCCGAAGCCGAGGCGGGCGCCCAAGCCCTCGAACGCCTGGATCTCGCGATGAAACGGTTGCAGGTGCCTGACGCTGCGGCAACGGCGGACGGGTGGCGATCTGATGATGGCGCGCCCGGCCGGCTGCTGGACTGGCAGGCAGGCGTGGTCGAGACGCTGAGCGCCGAGCTGGGCTGGCTGCGTCGAGCGTTGCTGGTCGGAGAGGTTACCTTCGACGACCTTCCGGCGCCCCTGCAGGCGCGGCTGCTCAGCTCTCAAGGGGAGCAACGGTGGACGCTGGTGCCCGCGGACGACATCTCCGAAGTTGCAGCCCTCGGGCGATTCGTGACCTCCGTAAGAGAACTGGCGCCGGGCGCTTCCGGGAGGCCGGTCATCGAGTGGGGCGTCGGAAGCATTGTCTCAGAGTCGTTCGTGCAGGCGTTGACCCTTGCCGTAGCGAGCATACTGCTGCTGCTTATGCTGAACTTCCGCAACCTGCGGGATGCTCTGATGATACTGATTCCCCTGGCGTTGGCGGCGCTGTTCACCCTTGCTGCCGGCGTTGTTTTTGACGAGCCGATGAACATGGCCAACGTTATCGTTCTGCCTCTGATATTCGGGCTGGGGGTGGACAACGGGATTCACGTCGTCGATCGTTTTCATGGTGCCGGCGATGTGGAACACCTGCTGGCATCGAGCACGCCCCGGGCAGTGGTCCTCTCCACTCTGACCACCATCGGAACCTTTGCCGCCCTCATGCTCTCACCCCACCAGGGCACTGCCTCCATCGGCATGCTGCTGACGGTGGCGGTCGCGCTGTTGCTGGTCTGCACCGTGTTCGTGTTGCCGGTGCTGCTCTCTGTAGCGGTGGGAAGACGGTCGCCGGGCGCGGGCGGAGGATCGGCTCAGAACTGACCTGCTGCACGGGGCGTTTTCGGCCTCAACATGCGGCGAATTTCCTGCAGGGGGACGGCGCGCCCGAACAGATAGCCCTGGCCGAATTCGCACTCCTGCGCCAACAGGAAGTCGAGCTGGGCCTGGGTCTCGACGCCTTCCGCGACCACCTCCATGTTCAGCCGGTGGGCCATGGCGATGACGGCCGCAGTTATGGCCTTGTCGTCCGCGCTCTGCGGAATATCCATGACGAAGCTCTTGTCCACCTTGACGGTGTCGATGGGAAACTTCTTCAGATAGTTCAGTGACGAGTACCCGGTGCCGAAATCGTCGATCGCCAGGCGGATGCCCAGGCTGTGGAGGCGGTGCACGGTTTCTGACGCTGCTTCAACGTCGTGCATCAGCATGGTTTCGGTAATCTCAAGCTCCAGGCAGGCGGGGTCCAGGTGCGCCTGTCGCAGACAACGCCGGATGGTGGCGACGAGGTTGGGATCGCGAAACTGCCGCGGCGAGATGTTCACGGCGATGCACAGCGGCTCCCCCTGCTGTTCCACCAGCAGTCGGCCCGCCGCGCAGGCTTCTTCCAGCACCCAGTTACCGATCTCGACGATGTCGCCGGTTTCTTCCGCGATCTCGATGAAGCCGTCAGGGCTGATCAATCCGCGCTCCGGGTGCTGCCAGCGGATCAGGCACTCCACGCCGACCAGCTCCTGGTCGATCAGGCGGATCTTCGGCTGGTAGTGAAGCTCGAACTCGGAGCGCTCCAACGCGCGACGCACCTCGTATTCGGTGCGCAGCCGCTTCACCGCGTTGGTATTGAGGTCTTCGCTGTAGAACTGGAAATTGTTGCGCCCCTGCTCCTTTGCGCGATACATGGCCAGATCGGCGTTCTTCAGCAGCATGTTTGCATCTACGCCATCGTCCGGAAGCAGGGCGATGCCGATGCTGGTAGTTACCACCAGCTGATGACCGGAAATGGTAATGGGCTGGCGCATCGCGTTGAGTATCTTTTCAGCCACCTGCCCGGCGTCGTTCGGGGAGCGCACTTCGTAGAGCAGGATGGTGAACTCGTCACCACCGGGCCTGCCAACAGTGTCCTCCTTGCGAACGCAGGCCAGGAGGCGCTCTGCCACCTGCCTGAGCAGCTCGTCCCCCGCCTCGTGCCCCAGGGTGTCGTTTACACGTTTGAACTGGTCCAGGTCCAGGTACAGAAGGGCGCCGCGCTGCTGAGACCGCAGGCAGTGCTCGATGCTCTGGCGCAGTCGGTCGTTGAACAGCCTGCGGTTGGCCAGCTCGGTCAGCGTGTCGAAGAACGCCATGCGCTCCATGCGGCGCTGGTTGGTTTTCATCTCGGTGATGTCGGCGATCTGCAGGATGCAGTAGCTGGGTTCGTCGTTGGCGTCCCGCTGCAGCACCATGTGGCAGTTGGCCCATATCTCCAGCCCGCTCGAGCAGAGCATGCGGCGCTCGTTGTAGACGGTGATTTCCCTGCCCTGAATCAGAGCATCCAGCTGGGCTTTCAGATCGACCCGGTCCTCCGCCGGCAGCAACCTGGAAATATGCAGTCCGTTCAGCGCTTCATCAGGGTATTCGAGCAGACCGTTGGCAAAACGGTTGGCCTCGAATATGTAGCCCCGCGTGTCCAGCAGGACGATGCCGATGGGCGCGTTCTCGAATGCACCGCGGAACCGCTGCTCGCTGGCCTGCAGGCGTCCCTCGGCTTCCCGCAGCTTGCTCACGTCCTTGACGATGCACAGGGCGCAGGGGGTGGCATCCAGATCGATGAGCGTGGCGCTGAGCAGGGCCGGTATCTGCTGTCCGGACTTGGTGCGGAGCAGGATTTCTCGGTTGCTGAGTCGATTCTGCCTGGTCAGGGTCGTCGCAGCATCAGTCAGTTGCTGCGGATGCACGAACGCCTGGAAGGCATCAACCGGTTTGCCGAGCAGCTCGCTCCGGGAATAGCCGGAACCCTCACAGAAGGCATTGTTGACGTCCCATATGGTCAGGCCTTCCTGCTTCAGAATGACGATGCCGTCCGGGCTCTGAGAGAAAACCTGGGAAAACTTTTCTTCGCTGTGCCTCGCAGCCGATTCCGCCTCGACCCGCTTGCTGATATCCCGCGCGATGCAGAGGATGTGCAGCTCCCCGTTCAGCTCGATGTATCTCAGGGACATCTCCACCGGTTTGAAGCTGCCGTCGGCAGCCCGCACCTTGGTTTCCAGGCTGATGCCTGAGGGATGCTGGTGCAGATCCAGGAGCGTCCGTGCCCACTCGTCCGGGTCCGCCCACAGATCCAGATCCTGGTCGCGGACGCCGATGGCTTGCTCCCGCCGGTATCCCACCATCCGAGTGAAACCCGGGTTGAAGTCGATAAGGGTGCCGTTTGACCCGTGCAGGATGGCGATGGCATCCGGGCTGGAGTCAAAGATGCGCGAAAATCTGTCGTCATCTGCAGTGTCCGACAGCGCCAGCAGCTTCGCGGCGGCGCCCGGAGCGGTTCTCATGCCCGTCAGCAGCAGGCCGCCGTTCGTCAGACCGGTGAGATGAATGCGCAGCGTGGGCGTCGGTCCCTGTGGGGACGCTGCGTGGATCCCGGAGTCGTCGCTTTCGGCGGATCCGTGTGCGGACAGCCGCATCGGTGCCAGGCTGAATACCTCGCCCGGCTGCTGCCGCGCCGCTTTGATGGCGTCCACGCTATCGGGCACCGCCGATGGTGGCAGATAGCTCAGCACGCTGGTGCCGGTCAGCTCCGACGAGGACATCGTCAGCAGCCGGGCTGCACCCGGGCTGGCGTAGCAGATTCGGCCTCTGGCATCCAGCCGCAACGTGAGGTCCGAGAGCGCGCCGATGGCGTTGTCCCAGACGTCCAGGTCAATCGGCGTGTTGCCGTTTTCTGCGTTGCCGTGGTCAGCCGGATGGTCCGTTTCTGTCTGTCTGGGTACGGCAGCGGATGTTGAACGGGCCGCAAGCTGCAGAATGAGCAGCGCGCCAGCAGCGGTACCGGAGATGGCCAGCAACACCCATGGGAGTAGCCCGGCCAGGGGCTCTGACATGCTTTGGGGAGCCCCGAGCGGAGCCCCGAGCGGAGCCCCGAGCGGAGTCGCCAGAAGCAGGTATGCCGAGACTGCTGCAGTCCCTGCTGCGGTCAGCGCGAGCAGCCATGATCTCGGGTCGAGACGTTTCATCTGCCTACTGTTGTTCCTCGCGATGGACCCTCGCTATGCTGGGACCAAAGGCTGGGGAAGTGTCATCCATGAACTACAGGCTGAAGGTATCCGTGGCAGGGCAGGGGCTCTATGACATTACGCACAAAGTCGCGGATTCGGTAAAAGGTTCCGGTGTGAGTGAGGGATTGGTCACAGTTTACATCCGTCACACGTCAGCCAGCTTGATCATCCAGGAGAACGCCGACCCGAGCGTACAGCGTGACCTGGAGGGCTGGCTTTGCCGACTGGTGCCCGAGGAAGATGATCTTTACACCCACATCATCGAAGGGCCCGATGACATGCCCGCGCACATCAAGAGCGCGCTTACGGCCACCAGCCTCGGCATACCTCTGTTGAGCGGCCGTCTGGCTCTGGGAACCTGGCAGGCTCTTTATCTCTGGGAGCACCGCCACAGACGCGGCGAACGGGAGCTCGTCGTCAACGTTCTGGGTGATCCGTGAGCGAATCGCGGCCGATGTCTTCCATCCAGCGTTTGTGCCCTTCGGGATCGAGAATCACGGAGGCCAGGTAGAGCAGCAGGTCCTTGTGGTTCTGGGTCAGGCGAGCCGTCTTCATGGCCTGCTCACCTGGCTTGCTGTTGAGGTAGCGGAAGCAGGCCTTCAGATCCTGATCGCGCCCCAGCACGCCGGAGATGTGTTCGTTGATCAGATCGTGAAGGGGCTCGAGATCCGCCGGCGTCAGGCCGGCCTCCTCGGGGTTGAGCACGACGTTGGCCCAGACGGTTGCCAGCAGAATGCGGTAGACGTCCTTGTCCACAAACCGCTCGGCTACGTGAGAACGCTCAACCAGATCTTCGAGCACCGGCTCGAAGCGGGCGCGCAATTCCAAGTCTGAGATCGGGTCGGCCACTGCTCGATGTCAGGCGCGCAGCTTCTTGAGGTCTTCCAGCGTCGCGGAGAGCCGGTCCAGCCGGGTGGCAATGTCCTGCAGCACCGGATCCGCTGGCGCGTCTCGGCAGATGCTTGCCAGTGCACCGCGCAGGCGCCGCTCGCTGTCCCGTTCCTCTGCCACGAATCGCCCCAGCAGGGCTCCGGTCTGTGGGTCGATGGTGCGATCGGAGAACAGGTTTGCCAGAGGGTCGTCCTTCGGCTCCTTCGGTTCCGATCCGTCGGGTTCATAGCCCAGAAGGTGCCGAAACTTTTCCACGTCCGACGCGTCAGACGCGGCAAGCTCCAGGTTCTCGTCGAACTGGTCGCTGGATTTCTCCCGCACCGAGAAACCGAGCTCGCACAGACGTTTCGTGAATGCGGCCGAATGCTCCTGCTCGCGAATAGCCACGACGTTCAGTACCTCCGCCAGGCCCGCATCGCCGGTGGCGTCTTGCCAGGCGCTCAGCAGCGCATGGCCTCGACCTTCACCGACGGCGATGGCGTTGAGTAATCCAAGGTAGGTCGGTTTCTGGCTCATGTGGGGTCACCTCTTACGAATTGCATACAGTGTACGAAGGCGGGGCCGGGGTCTCAATCAGGATCGCGCGCGTTTGGCCGCTGGCCTTCCGGCGGCCCATTGCAAAGCCCGAGCGCTCTCAGTAACTTACCTATCCCCCTCTGAATGGTGTTGCGATTCGTGTTGCAGTTCGATCGAATCAACCTGCCGGAAGACAGTCCGGCACTGCGCGCCGAAGTGCGCGAATTCCTTTCGGCAGAAGCCGAGCATCTGGCCCGCCCCAACTCGGATTTCGGAACCGGCCACGACGCCGAG
>CAMYJX010000023.1:31749-41907 GCA_947258825.1 uncultured Pseudomonadales bacterium | reverse complement strand
GCCGCCGGTATCTTCACCGCCGCCTTTCCAGTTTTCATCGAACGGCTCGGGTTGCACCTCCCCGTAGTACTTCGGGGAGCAGCCAAGGTGGGTGCACAGGCCCACAAATATGCCTATTTCCGCCCGTCTGGAGCGAAAGGCGTTGCGGGCGTAGTCGGGTTGCTGCTCGAGATTTTCTGATTCGGGATCTGCCAGTTCTCCGTTCGGCGTTTCCAGGGTCTCGAGCATCTCCGGGGTTCGGGAAAGCACAAAGATGGGCTGACCGCGCCACGCCGGCGTCGGGCCGAGCATCTCCCCCGGCTGCAGCTTGCCGATGTCTACGGTAACAGGCGCACCGGCGGCCCGGGCTTTGGCACTTGGGGCCCAGGATGCTAAGAAAGGCACCGCCGCGCCCCCTACGCCCACTGCGCCGACCAGCGCCGTCGCGCCGATCAGGAAGTACCTGCGCCGCTTGTTGATGGTTTCAGTATCTATGCTGACCGCGAGTTCTTCAGCGGTAGGCGCACCGTCCTCATAGCCCTGGCTCACAACCTTGCCTCCGACTTTGTTCGACGCTGATTTTGATGCGGAATTTTACCACACAGTGGAAGACCGGTTGCCCGGTGCAGACACTTCAGCCTCGATGGCATTTTAAATTGGGTTCGGCTCCGACGTGCCCCCGATTCTGACGCCTGCCAGCCCCGGTTTCTCTCCAATCCAGCTCACTCCGCGTCTTGCAGACGCGGACAGCCCCCCGATCTTCTTATCCAGCAGCCCGTTCTCGAAGAGCGATTAGCGCTTGGAGTATTGAGGCCGCTTACGGGCTTTGCGCAGCCCTACTTTCTTTCTTTCTACCTCGCGAGCATCGCGGGTGAGAAATCCGGCACGACGCAACGAAGCCCGCAGCCCTTCATCATGTTCAACCAGCGCGCGGGCAATGCCATGTCGAATAGCCCCTGCCTGACCTGATTCGCCGCCGCCGTTTACCGTCACCTTGATGTCGACCTTATCCAGCAGGTCGGCTACCTCAAGAGGCTGGCGAACCACCATTCGCGCCGTTTCCCGACCAAAGTAGCTGTCCAGCGGGTCGTCGTTGACCGTAATGTTGCCTGTTCCTGAGCGGATAAAGACTCTGGCAGCAGACGTTTTACGTCGGCCGGTGCCGTAATTTTGATTCGTTGCCATGCCTAAAGTTCCAGGGGTTCGGGTTGCTGTGCGCTGTGGGGATGCTCGGGACCCGCATAGACTTTGAGTTTGCGGAGCATCGCGCGACCGAGGGAGTTACGCGGCATCATTCCTTTTACCGCCTTTTCTATAATTCGGTCCGGATGGGTATCCCTCAGCTTCTGGAAGCTGACGCTCTTTATACCGCCAGGGTAACCGCTGTGGCGATAGTAGATCTTGTCCGTGGTCTTATTCCCGGTGACCCGCACTTTGTCGGCGTTGACGACGACAATATAGTCTCCGGTATCGACGTGCGGCGTGTACTCGGCCTTGTGCTTGCCGCGCAGCCTGCGGGCAACCTCCGTGGCGAGCCTGCCAAGCGTCTGATTGTTCGCGTCTATCACGTACCAGGACCGCTGAACGTCCTCCGCACGCATACTGATCGTTTTCATGAGCGCCTGAAAAGCCTGTTTCTGGGAAATACGACCCGCCGCGCAGGCCAAATTTTTGCGAGCGCGAATATTAGCGGACGGCCCAGCCCTTTACAACGCCCTTTGCGCTGACGTTCCAGTCGATGTCTGGCATCCGCTCAAGCTCACGGAAAGCCCCGAATCGCGCCAGTCTCCGGGGACGTCAGGCGAGGTGAGTTCTCGCCAGATAGTCGTGAGACTGCATCTCGATCAGCCGGCTTTCGGTACGCTCGAATTCGAATCGAAGCCGCTCCCCGGCATAGAGCTCGGCGACGGGTACCTCCGCAGAGAGAATCAGCTTCACGTTCCTGTCGTAGAACTCGTCAACGAGACTGATGAACCGACGGGCTGCATCCTCGTTTCTGGAGGTAAATCTTCGTACGTTGGATATCAGCACGGCGTGAAAGATTCGTGCCAGCTCTATGTAATCGTTCTGGCTTCTCGGCCCTTCACAGAGTTCGGAAAACTCGAACCAGGCCACGTCCTCCGCAACCAGCCGGGCGCGAATCGGTCGGCCCTCGATTTCCAGCACCGGACTTTCCTCCGGCTTCTCCGGGGCGAGCGCATCGAAACTCCCGCGCAATGACTGTTCCGCTGCTGAATCCAGAGGCGAATGATAGATTTCTGCGCGCTCCAGCACTCGAAGCCTGTAATCGACTGCGCCATCGACATGGTGCACGAGGGTGTGTGTTTTCAGCAGCTCGATTGCGGGGAGAAAGCGTCGCCGCTGCAGCCCGTTCTCGTAGAGCCGGTCTGGTTCGACGTTGGAAGTAGCGACCAGGGTTACGCCCCTTTGAAACAGGGCGTCGAGAATCTCCCCCAGGATCATCGCGTCGCCAATGTCGGACACGAAGAACTCATCGAAGCACAGGACGCTGCATTCAGCGGCCAGCCGGTCGGCCACTTTCACCAGAGGATTGGGCGTTCCGGCAAGTTCTTTCAACTCCCGATGAACGGACTGCATGAAGCGATGGAAGTGCATGCGGACCCGATCCTGCTCTGGCAGGCACTCGAAGAACAGATCCATCAACAGCGTCTTGCCCCGACCCACGCCCCCCCAGAGATACAGGCCCCGCTCCGGTTGCATCTCCAACCGCTCGCGTCTCAGCAAGCGGCGTAACAGACCGGCCGGTTGCCGATCTCGGCTGCTGAGCCGCTGATACAGGTCATCGAGCAGTTCCACTACCCGTTCCTGCGCGGGATCCGGGCTGTACCCCGATTCCAGCACGAGCGCCCGGTATCTTGACCGGGGTGAGACGGAAGCGCGCTTTTTCTCAGCCGACGACATGGCGCGGACTTTAGGCAACCTGCGATTGATTGTCACGGCCAATGCCGAGCCATTACAGCCCGCGGCATTTCTGCTAACTTGCCGTCATGCGCGAACTGGTCCGATATATCCTGATCCCTGCCTTGGTCGGGGGGCTAGTGGGCCTGGCCGTCGTGCTGGCGCCAGGCGATACTGAACCCCCGCCAGGCAAACCAGGGTACGCGGAAGCGGTAAAGCGTGCCGCACCGGCCGTGGTAAACATCTACTCCAGCCGAGTCCTGACACCGCCTATCTGCCAGCAGCCGCGGTTCAAGGAATGGTGCGATCGTTTCTCCGGGAACAATGCTCACCACATGCAGAGCGCCCTGGGCTCCGGCGTCATCATTCGAGAGGACGGCTACATACTCACCAACAACCACGTCATCGCCGGCGCGGACGAAATCCTGGTGGCTTTCCACAACGGAGAGGCCACCACCGCCCAACTCATCGGCAGTGACCAGGAAACAGATCTGGCGGTAATACGGGTTCAAGCCACCGGCCTGATTCCCATTCCTCAGGGCTCTTCCGCGGCGGTCGAGGTGGGAGATCTTGCTCTGGCTATCGGCAATCCCTTCGGCATCGGTCAGACCGTCTCATCCGGGATCATCAGCGCCAAGGGCCGCGCCGGCATCAGCCCCAGCCCGTACGACGACTTCATTCAGACGGACGCGGCCATCAATCCGGGTAATTCCGGTGGGGCGCTCATCGATGCCAAAGGCAACTTCATTGGCCTCAACACCCTGATCTATTCCCGCTCGGGCGGATTCGCCGGAATCGGCTTCGCCATTCCTTCGCAGCTGGCCTTGAGCGTGCTGGATGAAATTATCGCAACGGGCCGGGTAACCCGCGGCTGGCTTGGCGTGGAACTTGCCAGCACGCCCACCCCGGGCAACGCGGTAGGCCTGGAAATCACCCGGGTTCTACCAGGCGGCCCCGCCGATGAAGCCGGGCTGCGGGCAGGGGATCTGCTGGTGGCGATCAACACCCAGCCCGCGTTCAACTCCAACGTCGTCAGCCGCCAGATCGCCCACACTTCGCCTGGAACTGAGGTTACGCTCGGGGTGCTGCGCGACGGTGTCCAGATCAACCTGGTGGCGCTGTCGGGAGAGCGCCCGCAGGCGCCTGATCAGTGATTATGATCCAGACCCGGTATCCGTAGCTCTGCGGCAAGGGCGTGGGCTTCAAGCCCCTCGCCGCGCGCCAGCACCGCGGAGACGCGCGCAACCCCACCAACACCCTCGGGGCTCAGGCGTACGATCGAACTGCGTTTCTGAAAATCGTAGACGCCCAGTGGAGAAGAAAACCGCGCGGTCCCGAAAGTCGGCAGAACGTGGCTCGGGCCCGCTGCGTAGTCGCCCATGACTTCCGGGGAATGCGGGCCGACGAAGATCGCGCCCGCATGGCGAATGTTAGCCAGCAGCGCATCGGGGTCATCAACAGCCAGCTCGAGATGCTCCGGCGCGATCCGGTTTGCCAGCGCAACCGCTTCATCCAGGTTCCGGGTTTGCACAAGCGCACCGCGACCCTCCAGGGAAGCGCGGATCACCGCGGCGCGGGGCCGCTCGGGCAGCAACCGCGCCATCGCAGCAGACACCGCATCAAGGTAATCAGAATCGGGACAAAGCAGGATCGCCTGAGCCGCAGCATCGTGTTCAGCCTGCGAGAACAGATCCAGCGCCATCCACTCCTCAGGGGCGGTCCCATCGGCGATAATGAGCACCTCGCTGGGCCCGGCGATGATGTCGATGCCGACGGCACCGAAGACCTGTCTTTTGGCAGCCGCCACGTACGCGCCTCCGGGGCCGACGATCTTATCCACCTTCGGCAGGGAAGCCGTCCCGAACGCAAGTGCCGCCACCGCCTGAGCGCCGCCAACGGCAAAGCCAAGCTCGATACCGGCAATGTACCCGGCAGCCAGTACCAGCGGGTTGCGCACACCATCGGGGGTGGGCACGGTCATAACCACCTCGCCGACGCCGGCCACCCGCGCGGGGATCGCCGTCATCAGCACCGTCGATGGATAAGCCGCCTGGCCTCCGGGCACGTAGATCCCGACACGGTCTAGCGGCGTGATTCGCTGGCCCAGGCGATTGCCCTCAGCATCGGTGAATTCCCAATCGGCAGCCAGCTGATGCCGATGGTAAGCGTCGATTCGCTCCGCAGCAGCTTCCAGCGCTCGCCGCTGCTCACGATCGAGGCCGGCATATGCAGATTGAAAATCGTCCGCGCTGAGGACCAGCGCGTGCGCATCCGGCGGCTCCCAGAGATCAAATCGCCGCGTATATTCCAGCAGCGCGGCGTCTCCCCGCTTGCGGATATCCCGAATGATCTCGCCCGCCACGCGATTTACCTGGTCGTCTTCGCCGACATCCCAGTAAAGCAGCGCATCCAGCACATCATCAAAGCCCGGGTCCGCGGTGCTGAATCGCCGCAGATCGATGGTCATTCAACCTGCTCCCTGAGCCGCTCAATAAACTGCTGCACCTCGTCGAAGCGGGTCTTCATGGCTGCCCGATTGACGATTACCCTGGAGCTGATGTGCGCGATGGTGTCCAGCGCCTCGAGCCCATTGGCTTTGAGGGTATTGCCGGTATCTACGATATCCACGATGCAGTCGGCCAGATTCATCAGCGGCGCAATCTCCATAGCGCCCGAGAGCGGAATGATACGCACCTGACGACCCCGAATCTCAAAATAGCTGCGCGAGCTGCGAACGAATTTGGTCGCAACCCGCAAAGGGCCGTTGCCAAGACCCAGCCCGGTGGGCGCAGCCGTCATCAGCCTGCATCTCCCTATGCCAAGGTCCAGTCTTTCGTAGAACCCGCTGCCCGCGTACTCCATCAGGGTATCCTTGCCAACGATACCGACGTCCGCACCACCGTGTTCCACGTAGGTAGGCACATCCGAGCCGCGCATCACCACCAGTCGGTGGTCTCCTTCCAGGGTATTGAAAATGAGCTTGCGGCTGCCCTCCAGATCTTCAGCAGGCCGAATACCGGCGGCCGTTAGCAGCGGCAGGCACTCCTTGAGTATCCGACCCCTGTTCAGGGCGATGGTTAATCCCACTGTCTGGCTTCCTGTCCCGAAATCCGCTGCACGTTCGCACCCACCTGGGTGAGCTTCTCCTCGATGGTCTCGTAACCCCGATCGATGTGATAGATCCGGTCGATAAGCGTGGTACCTTCCGCTACCAGCGCGGCAACCACCAGGCTGAACGAGGCGCGCAGGTCGGTCGCCATGACGGGCGCAGCCCGCAGCTTGTCAACGCCGTGAACTACGGCCGTCGAGGGCCCGGCCAGCTCGATGTTGGCGCCCAGCCTGTTGATTTCCTGAACGTGCATGAAGCGGTTCTCGAAGATGGTCTCCGAGATGTGGCTGGACCCTTCCGCAACGGCGTTGAGCGCCAGGTACTGAGCCTGCATATCCGTTGGAAACCCGGGATAGGGTGCGGTTTCCAGGTCTACCGCGCGAGGCCGCTGGCCGTGCATGTCCAGCTCTATCCAGTCGGCGCCAACGCGAATTTCTGCGCCGCTCTCGCGGAGCTTGTCGAGTACCGCCACCAGGGTGGAGGGGTCAACGTCGACAAGCCGGATGCTGCCACCCGTTGCTGCAGCCGCGATCAGGTAGGTTCCGGCCTCCACTCGATCCGGCATTACGCGATAGCTGCAGCCGTGCAGCCGCTTGACACCCTCGACCTCGATCTCCGCAGTGCCGTGCCCGCGAATCCGCGCGCCCATGGCATTCAGACAGTTGGCCAGGTCTACTATCTCCGGCTCCAGTGCCGCGTTGCGGATGCGGGTCGTACCACCGGCCAGCGTCGCAGCCATGAGCAGATTCTCGGTTCCGCCAACGGTAACCATATCGAAGCAGAAGTCATTCCCTTTCAGGCCTTTAGGGGCCGACCCGCGGACGTAGCCATCCTCTACCGCAATCTCAGCCCCAAGGGCTTCAAACGCCTTCAGGTGCTGATCGACAGGCCTTGCGCCTATGGCGCAGCCCCCGGGGAGAGACACCTCGGCCGCACCGAAACGCGCCAGCAGCGGCCCCAGCACCACAAAGGAAGCCCGCATGGTCTTGACCAACTCGTACGGCGCGCGCACCTGGGTGAGCTGGCGAGCTGAAATTTCGACCTCCATCGTCTCGTCCACCACCACCTCGGCGCCAAGACAGCCAAGAAGCTCCACCATGGTGGTGACGTCGCGCAGATGGGGCAGGTTGCTCAGAATCACCGGCTCTTCGGTAAGCAGCGTGGCGGCCAGGATGGGCAACGCGGCGTTTTTGGCCCCGGAAATACGCAGCGTTCCGGCAAGGCGGGCACCGCCCTGGATGAGCAGCTTGTCCATGGCTAGTCGTCCGGCGTTTGTGTCCGGATGGTCACGGCGTGCAGCCTCCCGTCCGTAATGAACGCATCGATGCAACGGTATACGGCTTGCTGCTGCTGGACGCGACTCATACCCGCGAAGACCGTGCTGACCACAGTGATAAGCCCACGGTCACCGTCCACCTGAGCATCAACCCGTGCGTCCGGCATCTGGGCCTGGATGGCTGCCACGATATCCGCTTTCATTGACCGGTTTCCAACGGCCCGCTTTCCAGCGGCAGCACATCCGACAGTCCGGAAACCTTGATGATGTTGAGCAGATCTTCAGGGATATCCGCGAAGACAATAGATTTGCCTATACGGTTTGCGCGCCGAAACCACCCGAGCAACAGGGCAACGGCGGCGCTGTTGCTGAACTCCAGATCTGCCAGGCTGAAAACCGGTGTTTCCAGATCATCCCGGATGAAGCGCTCACCGTCATTTCTGAGGGAAACGATGTTTGCGAAGGTGATCTGAGGAGGCAGCCGAAAAACCTCTGAGGCAACGGGTGCGCTCAAGCCCGGGCTCCAGACCGTAAGGATCGAATCGGGCCCTGTGGCCCGCTCGAGCCGAGACCGGCCTGATCGCCTTCGGCAACCGGTTCCGCCGGTGCAGCCG
This sequence comes from uncultured Pseudomonadales bacterium, assembly GCA_947258825.1. Lineage (GTDB taxonomy): Bacteria > Pseudomonadota > Gammaproteobacteria > Pseudomonadales > Azotimanducaceae > UBA7803. The sequence goes on along the minus strand of CAMYJX010000023.1, from coordinate 34,010 downwards.
CCTCTTCCTCGGCCGCGGCTTCCTCAGCAGCCGCTCGTTCGGCCGCCAGCATCTCGCCCCAGGCGTCGATCACCAGATCCATGTCACCGCCATACTGCCGGTCGGTCATGGCGCTGGCGAACTGGCTCCGATAGGTGAGGCCCATGTTGATGCCGTTGACGATGATGTTGCGTACCCGCCAGACCCCGTCCTTGCCAAGGCCCATGGAGTAAAGCAGCGGATACACCTCGCCCGAGGCGCTGCGGATCTCCATCTTCACCGTCTGCCGTTTGGGGCTGCGCGGCGGACGGTCCGGGGGAACAAGAACTACTTCCCCTTCATCGTTGAACTCAATGAGCGCCAGAGCGTAAGTGCGAACCAATCCCCACCGGAACGTATCGGCGAAGCGACGACGCTGTTCCTCGCTGGCCTGCTTGTAGTAGACGGCCATTACGCTGCGCGCGAAGCTGTCGAAATCTACCACCGGGGACAGCAGCGCCTCCACTTCCTGGTAGAACCGCTCCGGATCTTCTTTCGCATAGCCTCGAGCGACTTCAATGAGGGCAACCACGTCGTCCGAAGCCTTTACAACCTGCTGCTCAGCGGTCCGGGCGGCCGGATCCTCCGGCGCTGCCGTATCTGCAGTCGCCGAGCTTGCGATCAAACTCACAATCACCGCGGCAAGAGATCCGGCGAATCCTCCACCCTTGCCGAAAGCGCTACGGCAAGAAGCCAGAGATGCGATGAAAGATAGGGACGTTACTATGCATTTTTCCATATCAGGATGCTCCCAGACGGGTAACCAGATCGCCTATCAGATTCTCCAGCACCAGCGCACCCTGGGTATCTTCGATGAAATCGCCGTCCAGCAGGATCTCTTCATCGGCACCGGGGGTCAGCCCGATATAACGGGCGCCAAGAAGGCCCTCAGTCAGAATGCGCGCGCCGGTATCCACTGGCAGCTCGCCTATCTCGTTGCCGATCTCCAGAGCGACGATAGCCACGCCGTAGTCCGAATCCACCGAGATTCCAGCCACACGGCCTATCGTAACGCCAGCCATACTCACTTTGGCACGCTTGCGGAGCCCGGCAACGTCATCGAATTGCGCGTAGACGACAAAAGTGCCCTGGTCCGATTGAAGGCTCACCCCGCTGACTTTCACCACCAGAACAATCATGGCAAGGATGCCTGCCAGGACGAAAACGCCGACGCTTATTTCTATCGTACGCATTTGCACTAATTGAAGTCTCCGTACATACCCAGGGTCAGAACAAAATCCAGAGCCAGCACCATAACCGACGACATCACCACAGTCCTCGTGGTGGCCAGGCCGATACCCTCTGCGGTCGGTTCTGAATCGTAACCTTGAAAGACCGCAATCCAGGTCACCACAAGGGCAAAAACAACGCTCTTGATCGTGCCCTTGCCGACATCATCCCATACCTCGACGGTGTCCTGCATGCCAGCCCAGAAACCGCCGGGATCGCTGCCCAGCCATTGAACCGCCACCACGGCGCCGCCGTAGATGGCTACCACGTTGAATATGGTAGTCAGCAACGGCAGGCAGATCAGCCCTGCCCACAGCCGCGGGGCGACGATCCTTCGCAACGGGTCTACGCCCATCATCTCCATGCTGGACAGCTGCTCCGTGCTCTTCATGAGGCCGATTTCCGCGGTTACGGCCGACCCCGCGCGGCCCGCAAACAGCAGAGCCGTCACCACCGGACCCAGCTCACGAAGCAGAACCAGAGCGAGGCCGAGGCCGACAGCATCCTCGGCTCCGAATCTGGCAAGCTGCGTGTAGAACTGCAGCGAAATGACCGCGCCGATAGAAAAACCCGACAGCACTATGATCACCAGGGACAGCACCCCGATGCTGTAGATTTGCCGGATCAGCAGGGGCACATCTCCGATCGTCGGCAGGCCCCACACCGCTCGAGCCCATACCACCGTGGCCCGACCAAGGCTGGCGACGCGATCCAGCGCCAGCGCACCAAGGTTACGAATCAGGCGTATCACCCAGCACTGTCCCCGAGCACATCGTAAAGAAAGTCGTCTGCGGGGTAGTGGAAGGGTACGGGGCCATCCGGAGAGCCGTGCATGAATTGCCGGATCAGCTCTGACCCATCGTTCCGCAGAGTCTCCGGCGACCCTTCACCAATGACCTTGCCGTCGGCTATGACATAGAGCTTGTCCGCAATGGAGGTGGTCTCGTGGATGTCGTGAGAGACCACCAGAGCCGTGGTCTTCAGCGCCAGGTTGAGATTCTTGATCAGCGACA
>CAMYJX010000023.1:0-31737 GCA_947258825.1 uncultured Pseudomonadales bacterium | reverse complement strand
GCCGCCGGAGAGCTCGCTGGGCTGCAGATCTCTGGCACCCCGCAATCCGACCGCGTTGAGCTTCATCAGCACCAGATCCCGGATGATCTCCTCCGGCAATCGGGTATGGACGCGCAACGGGAACGCCACGTTCTCATAGACAGACAGGTCGGTAAAAAGCGCCGAGGACTGAAACAGCATTCCTATCTGCTTGCGGAATTCGAACAGCTCGTCGCGGGACATCCCGCAGATATCCCGGCCGTCGACCACAACCTCGCCCGAATCCGGCCGGAGCTGGCCACCGATGATACGCAGCAGCGTTGTTTTGCCGGTTCCGCTCGGACCCATGATGGCGGTGATCCGCCCGCGCGGAATACGCATTGACACGCCGTCAAAGATCTTCCTTGGTCCACGGGAAAAGTGCAGGTCGTTAATTTCTATGAAGGTTTCGTCGGCCATCGAGCACTGGTCTACCATGCAGGGGCGCACTATACACCCAAATCTCGATATTGGCTGAAGGCCCGATTCGGCTTAGAGTGATCGCCTTTGTCTTTCACGAACCCGTAAAAGTTTTGGACACAACCCTGATATGACCTGCCACTGACATGTGGGTTCCACTGCTGGTATTGATTTTCGGCTTGGTGACGTTGGTATGGAGCGCGGATCGCTTCCTGTCCGGCGCGGCCAGCGTGGCAGGTCACCTCGGCATATCCAAGATGCTCATCGGCCTGACGGTGGTCTCTCTCGGCACGTCAGCGCCCGAGATCCTTGTCGCTTTGACCGCCGCCATCGAGGGGAATCCCCTGCTCGCCGTCGGCAATGCCATTGGTTCCAACATTGCCAATATCGGCATGGTTCTGGGCATAACGGCCATGATCGCACCCCTGCCCTTCTCCAGCGGCGTTCTGCGCAAAGAATTGCCCTGGCTGCTGGGCGCCACGTTCCTCACCCTCTGGCTGCTGTTCGACCTTCAACTCACCCGCATTGATGGGGTCATTCTGCTGACCGCCATGGCGCTGATCATGTACCGGCTGGTAAAGACTCAACAAACCACCACTGAGGGCGTCACCGTGAGCATCGAGGAGGAGCTGGATGAGCTCCAAGCACTGAGCACGGGCAAGGCCGTATTCTGGCTGATAGCAGGCCTAATCATCCTACTCGTCAGCGCTGAAATGCTGGTCTGGGCCGCTACCAGAATTGCCGAGTGGCTGGGTGTGAGCGAACTGGTGATCGGGCTCACCGTCGTAGCGGTGGGCACCAGCCTGCCCGAGCTGGCGGCAACCGTCGGCGCCGCCATAAAAGGTCACAGCGACATCGCAATCGGCAACGTGGTTGGCTCGAACATTCTGAACATCCTGGTCGTTCTTTCGGTGCCGGCGCTGGTCAGCGAACCCTTCATCGACAACGTCGCGCTGTGGCGCGATTGCGGTATGATGCTGGCGCTGACGCTGGCTCTGGGCTACAACTACGTGCTGTTTCAACAGGTGCAGCTCTCCTGATGGACTTTCCCGACCAGGTGCTGGAAAAAGCCGCCAGAATCAGGCTTGTGAGTTTTGACGTGGACGGCGTGCTTACCGACGGCAAGCTGTACTACACCGACCAGGGCGCCGAGATCAAAGCATTCAACGTTCAGGACGGCAGCGCTTTGAAGCTGCTCGAGCGGCACGGGTTACAGATTGCTGTCATCACGGGACGAGATTCTCCAATGGTCACCCGACGCGCATCGGAGCTGGGCATTCACCACGTCTATCAGGGGGTCGAAGACAAAACCGAGACGCTCGACAGGCTCTGTTTTGATCTCGGCCTGAAGCCCGCCGAAGCAGCCCATGTGGGCGACGATCTACCGGACCTGGCGCTGTTCCAGAAAGTGGGGCTGGCGATCGGCGTTCCCAACGGGCACCCAACGGCCCTTGCCTCGACGGACTACGTAACCCGCCTCACAGGCGGTCAGGGTGTCGCACGGGAGGTAGGCGAGCTGATTTTGAGGGCCCGAGGGCTCTGGGCCTACGACTGATGTCCAAATCGCGAGCCACTAACTCAGGCTCTTCCATATTGAATCAGCGGGTGCTGCTGATCGTTCTCGCTCTCGCGCTGGCCGGCATCGGTCTGCTGGTGCTGGAATTACCCGAGGAACTGCAACCGGTGCCGGACGTGCCGCTGGACCTGCAGGATGCCCCTGATCTGGTCATTACAGGCGCGGAGATTCATCAGTATCGCGAAAATGGTGGCCTGCACTACCTGCTGAACGCCGAAGAGATCCGCTACTTCGAGCGGGACGAACTTACCCGGCTGACAGCGCCGAACCTTATCCTGTACGCGACCGACGACGCGCCCTGGCAGGTAGCCGCGGCATTCGGATACCTCCGGCAAGCGAGCACCGGTAGCGGCGATGAAGAAGTGGTATTCCTCCGCAAGGACGTCAAGCTGCAGCAGCGTGATACGGACGGAGACTACGTCAGCCTGTCTGCGCCGTCGCTCTACCTCTATCCCGGAAGGGAATACGCCGAAACCGAGCATGATGTTATTATCGATTCTCGGATCGGGCGGACACTGGCCGTTGGGTTGCAGGGCGATCTGCGCGGCGGTTTGCTCAGACTTTTTTCCCAGGAAGAAAAGCCTGTGCATACAATTCTTCTTCCAGATCAGTTTAAGTAGGTTAGCAACCGACGTGTGCAGCAACTCCTTGACTCGCAGCCCAGGCGTCCCGCTCCGGTCTTCGCGCCGGATCGCGTGGCTGATCCGGTCCTGCTGTGTGCTTTCCAGCCTGGTCACTCCTGTCGCCCTGGGCTTACCGGAGGATGCAAACCAGCCGATACACATTCGTGCCGAACAGGCGGAGATAGACCACAACGCGGAGCTGGTGATCTACCGCGGTTCCGTCGAGGTGGATCAGGGAACCCTGCGGGTAACCGCCGATGAGATGAGAGTGGAATACCGCGACCAGAAAGTGGTACGCATCACCGCGCTGGGCAGCCCGGCAAAGTATAAGCAGCAGCTGGATGCAGACCAGGAACAGGTCGAGGCCGATGCTTCCACCATCGTCTATCACACACAGCAGGAGACCCTCGACCTCAAAGGCAACGCTTTTCTGAGGCAGGAAGGAAACGAGATTACCGGCGACTTCATCAAGTACGACATCGTGGCGGGCAAGGTGGACGCCAAATCGAGCGAGGCGGATCCGGTACGGATGATTCTCCAACCAGCGACCCGCCCAGAGTAGGCGCATGCCCAAGCTCGAGGCCAGATCCCTGCGCAAGGCGTACCGCTCGAAAGTGGCTGTCGAAGACGTGAGCCTCGGGGTCGGGGGCGGTGAGATCGTAGGGCTGCTGGGTCCCAACGGGGCTGGAAAGACCACGACCTTCTACATGATCGTGGGGCTTATCCGCACCGACGCCGGAGACATCTACCTCGACAGCAGAAAGCTTACCCGGTCACCGATGCACGAACGGTCGAAAGCGGGGATCGGCTATCTGCCCCAGGAAGCCAGCGTGTTCCGAAAATTGTCGGCGGAGGACAACCTGCGGGCAGTGCTGGAACTGCGCAAAGACCTGAACCGCAGGGAACAGCGCGAGCAGCTGGAGCAGCTCCTGGAAGAGTTTCACCTGGGCGGGGTGCGCACCAATCTTGGAGAGCGTCTGTCCGGCGGCGAGCGCAGACGCCTGGAAATCGCCCGGGCTCTGGCCACGGAGCCAGCGTTCATGCTTTTGGACGAACCTTTTGCCGGCGTAGACCCGATATCGGTCACAGATATCAAACAGGAAATACGCTCGCTGGCGGCTCGGGGCATCGGCGTGCTCATTACCGACCACAATGTGCGGGACACCCTGGACATCTGTGACCGGGCATACATAGTCAGTGCGGGCCAGATCATTGCAGAAGGCGTCCCTGGCGCCATACTTGCTAATGAGACGGTACGAAGTGTTTATCTAGGCGAAGGCTTCAAACTGTAAATAGAAACGGTACGAAGTGTTTATCTAGGCGAAGGCTTCAAACTGTAAATAGAAACGGTACGAAGCGTTTATCTAGGCGAAGGCTTCAAACTGTAATTAGAGACTTTGAGAAGCGTCTGCCGTGACGGCCGCTCCAAACCACAATCAGAGAGGCTGAGAAGCCCAAATCCGGGAGAAGGACTCCAGCACCGGCGCAATCTTGCCCGGTAGCGCCGGAAACCATGTTTGTATGAAGCAAACTCTGTCAATCAAGATGGGTCAGCATCTGACCATGACCCCACAGCTTCAGCAGGCGATAAAGCTGCTGCAGCTGTCTACTCTGGATCTGCAGCAGGAGATTCAGACGGCGTTGGAATCCAACCCCATGCTGGAACTGGACGATGACGAGGTCGAGGCCGGCGAAGGCGATACCCACACCCAGTCTGAAGAGCCAGCGACCGAGATTCCGGAAGAAAACGATTTCGACGGACCCATGGACAGCCTTTCCGGAGAGGTTACCGGAGAAGTAGCGGGAGAAAACGACTGGGAAACGCCTATCCCCGAGGACCTCCCGGTGGATACCCAGTGGGAGGACGTATACACCAGCGGCTCCTCCTCGAGCGGCACAGCCGCAGAGGAGGACTGGAACAACGAAGACAGAGACAGCGGCGGAGAGACGCTGCACGACCACCTTCTCTGGCAGCTGAACCTGACACCTCTATCGGACCTGGACAGGGCCATCGGCACGGCAATCATCGATGCTATCGACGCCGACGGCATGCTGGCAGACACCGCCGAGAATATCGTCGAAACCATGGGGCCATTCGACCCGGACGACCCGGGGGTGGACGTCGAAGAGGTGGTTGCGGTCCTGAAGCTCATCCAGCAGTTCGATCCGGTAGGGGTCGGTGCCAGAGATCTGGGCGAATGCCTCAGCCTGCAGCTGAATCAGCTGCCTCCTGGGACGCTCTGGTTGAAGGAAGCGCTGGATCTGGTGGAGCACCACCTGGAAACCCTGGGCTCACGCGATTTCGCTACGCTCAAGCGAAAAACCCGGCTGTCCGAGGACGAGCTGGCGGAGGTGCTGGCCCTGATACAGACTCTGAACCCGCGACCAGGCTCGAGCCTCACCACCGATGCGCCCGAGTACATCGTGCCGGACGTGTTCGTGACCAAGAAAAAAGGCCGATGGTCAGTGGAGCTGAACAGTGAGTCGACGCCGAAACTGCGCATCAACGACCTCTACGCGGGTCTGGTCAAGCGGGCCGATTCGAGCGCAGACAACAGCTACCTCCGAGACAACCTGCAGGAAGCGCGCTGGTTTCTGAAGAGCCTGCAGAGCCGTAACGAAACCCTGCTCAAGGTGGCCACGAAGATCGTCGAGCATCAGCGGGGTTTTCTGGAGTACGGCGAGGAAGCCATGAAGCCCCTGGTCCTGCACGACATCGCCGATGCTGTAGAGATGCATGAGTCCACCATATCCCGGGTTACCAACCGGAAGTACATGCACACCCCCAGGGGTATTTTTGAGCTCAAGTACTTCTTCTCGAGTCACGTTTCAACAAACACGGGTGGCGAGGTATCGAGCACAGCCATCCGTGCTCTGATCCGCAAGCTGACCGCGGAAGAGAACCCCAGAAAACCATTGAGCGACAACCGGATCGCAGCAATACTGGCAGATCAGAATATCAAGGTTGCGCGCCGTACCGTCGCAAAATATCGCGAATCCATGTCCATACCGCCGTCCAACGAAAGAAAACGGCTGGTATAAGGCGAAGCCCAAACGACAGCCATTCTGCCCAGGGAGGCCATTCATGCAGCTGAACATCTCGGGACACCACATAGACATCACGGACGCGCTCAGAACCTATGTGAGCGAGAAGCTGGAGAAGCTGGAACGGCATTACGATCAAATGACCAACGTCCACGTGGTTCTGTCGGTGGAGAAGCTGCAGAAGAAAGCCGAAGCAACCATCCATGTCAGCGGTGCGGAAATATTCGCTGACGCCGACTGCGACGATATGTACGCAGCCATCGACGCGCTCACTGACAAACTGGACAGGCAACTGATCAAGCACAAGGAAAAGGTCGTCAATCGCCATCACGGCCGAAGCTGAACTCCGGGCTCATGGTTAACATCGGCGATATTCTTCCCCGCGATTGCACTTCTACCCAGGCAAAGGCCGGATCACGAAAGAAGGCCCTGGAGGCCGCCAGCGAGCTGCTGGCGGAACGATTCCCCGAGTTCTCTGCGCGGGCTCTGTTTGACGAGCTGATGAACCGCGAGCGTCTGGGCAGCACGGGCCTGGGAGAAGGGGTCGCCATTCCGCACTGTCGAATACCCTGCAAGCAGATCGTCGGCGCCTTCCTCAAGCTGGAAGAACCCGTCGACTACGACGCCATAGACGATCAGCCTGTCGATCTGCTGTTCGTCCTCGTCGTCCCCCCGCTGGAAGCGACCGCACACCTCGACGTGCTGGCCGCCCTCGCACGCGTATTCGAAAATCCGGAGAGCCGGCGCCGGCTTCGAGCTCAAACGTCAGACGGCGCGCCGTATGAGGAATTGATAGGCCTGGCCAGCAACGACGCAGCATGAAGCTCATCATCATCAGCGGCAGGTCCGGGTCGGGCAAAACCACCGCCTTGCGGGCACTGGAAGACGCCGGGTTCAACAGCATAGACAACTTTCCTGTCAACCTGCTTCAATCGCTGGTACACAACGCGCTTCGTGATCCTCTGCAGAAAAATTCCGATGTCGCCGTTTGCATTGACGCCCGCAGCCGGGATCTGCAGCGTTTCCCCGATATCCTTCTGGCACTCGATCGAATGGACGTGGACTGCCAGGTCATCTTTCTCGATGCGCTGTCCGCCACCCTGGTCAAGCGCTTCAGCGAAACTCGACGACGCCATCCCCTGACGAACGCAAATACCAACCTGCTGCAGGCCATCGAAGCCGAACGGGAAGTGCTGGAGAGCATTTCCGACCTGGCAGATCTGACGCTGGACACGACGTTGATGCACGGCCATCAGCTCACCGATTTGATCGCGTCCCGAGTGGCCGGCCACACAGGCGCCGGCCTGTCATTGCTCTTCCGCTCCTTTGGCTTCAAATTTGGCGTGCCGGTCGATGCAGATTTCGTTTTCGATATTCGATGCCTGCCCAACCCCTACTGGGTTTCGGAGCTGCGGCCGCTCTCGGGCAGAGACTTAGAAGTGATCCGCTACCTCGAGTCTCACGCCGTCGTGCGGGAAATGGAGGGAGATCTGATCGGAACCCTGGAAAAGTGGTTGCCGAGATTCGAAGAGAACCACCGGGCGTACATGACGGTTGCCATCGGCTGCACCGGCGGGCAGCATCGGAGTGTGTACCTGGCCGAGCGCCTCGGCGCCCGTTTCGCAGACCAATTTGCCAACGTTCTGGTAAGGCACCGCGAGCTGGGAAGCACTTGACGTCCGGAAGCCGACCCAATGCCGAGATCGAAAATTGCTGCAAGCTACCCTCAAGATCGTCAACCCACTCGGACTGCACGCCCGTGCCGCAAGCAAGTTCGTCAACCTCGCCAAGACCTTCGAAGCCGGGGTGAATCTCGGCAAGGACGGCAACATGGCGGACGGTAAGAGCATCATGAACGTTATGCTCCTGGCAGCACCGGTGGGCAGCGAAGTGGAACTGGAGGTCAACGGTCGGGACGAGGACGAAGCGTTCGCCGCGCTGCGATCCCTGATAGAAGACGGCTTCGGCGAGCTGGACTGAGGCTGACAATCCGGTGGCGCGCACCCAGCTGCAGGATCGGCTCGACGAGGTCATCGACTCGTTCGGGGCCGGAACCCTTGAAGAAACACGCTACCTGCTGGAGTCTTTACGGCCCCAGGAAGTCGCCAGCCTCCTGACTTCAACCCCGCCGAAAGTGCGCGTGGTGCTCTGGGAGCTGCTGGACCAGCAGGAAGAAAACCGGGCCCTGCAGTATCTGACGGATGAAGTTCGGGCCAACCTCGTGCAGGCGATGAACCCGGCTCAGCTGGTGGCAGCTGCGGATGAGCTGGACACCGACGACTTTGCCGACATCCTGCAGCAGCTGCCGGATACCCTGTCGCGTCAGGTGCTTGCGGGGATGGACGCCAGCGATCGCGCCCGCCTGGAAGCCGTGCTGTCCTACCCGGAAGACAGCGCCGGCGGGCTGATGAACACAGACACCATTACCGTGCGGCCCCGCCACGCCGTGGAGCTGGTGCTCAGATACCTCAGGCTGCGCAAGGAACTGCCGGACTCAACGGACGCGCTGATCGTCGTCAACAGCCAGGACGAGTATCTGGGCATGCTGCCCATATCCCGTCTGCTCACTGCCGACCCGTCGGTCACAGTCAGGGAGATCATGGATTCGGACGCTACCGCGCTCGAAGTAGACATGCCCGATACGGAAGTGGCCAGAGTGTTCACGGAACAGGACCTCATATCCGCTCCCGTCGTGGACGAGGAACACAAGGTGCTGGGACGTATCACCATCGACGACGTGGTGGACGTCATCCTTGCCGACGCCGAAGAGGCGGTCCTCGCGCCAGCAGGCCTCGACCTCGAAGAGGACACGTTCGGCCCGATCCTTCGCTCGGTTCGACGCCGGTTTCTCTGGCTCAGCATCAACCTGCTCACCGCCTTCGTTGCATCAGCGGTGATCAACATATTCGAAGAGACCATATCAAAGGTCGTGGCGCTCGCGGTGCTGATGCCCATCGTCGCCAGCATGGGCGGGATCGCTGGAACGCAGACGCTGACCCTCACCATCCGCGGCATCGCGCTGGGTCAGATCGGCCGCGCCAACCTGGCTTATCTGCTGAACCGGGAGTTTCTTGTCGCTGCGCTCAACGGCATGCTCCTGGCGGCAATCGTGGCCGTGGTCGCCGCCACAGCGTTTCAGGATCTGGCTCTGGGTGCCATCATCGCCGCAGCGATGGTCGTCAACCTTCTTGTTGCCGGAATATCCGGCAGCCTGCTGCCATCATTGCTGCACAAGATGAACATCGACCCTGCCATAGCGGCGGGCGTCGTGTTGACAACCATCACCGACGTCACCGGCTTCTTCGTGTTCCTGGGGTTAGCAACCTGGATATACGCCTGACAGAGGGTGCGGACGAGGCAAGGTCAGGTTCCTGCGAGCGTCATGCTGCCCACCAGGGTACTTGGCGCACGGATATTCCCTCGCATATCGAGGTCGTCACCGAGATATTGCACGTCCCGATAGATGTCTTTGAGGTTGCCCGCAATGGTGATCTCGTCGACCGGATAGGCGATCACGCCATCCTCGATCCAGAATCCAGACGCGCCTCGGGAGTAATCGCCGGTCACGCCGTTAACCCCTTGCCCCATGAGCTCTGTGACGTATAAACCTCGGCCCATGGTGCGCAGCAACTCATCCCTGGGCAGCGTGCGCCCGGAGGCCGTCAGATTGAACACGCCGCCGGCATTGCCGGTAGTCTGCATATTCAATTTGCGGGCAGAGTAGGTTGAGAGCAGGTAGTTGGTCACTGTGCCACGCTCGACAAAGGCTTTTGCGCTGGTTGCGACGCCGTCGCCGTCAAACGCCGCAGAGCCGATGCTGTTGAGCAGATGAGGTTGCTCGGCGAGCGTCAGGTGATCGGCCGCCACGCTCGAGCCCAGAGAATCGAGGAGGAACGAAGATTTTCGATACTGAGCAGCACCGCTGAGCGCACCCAGCAGATGCCCCATGAGCCCGGTGGCCATGTTTGGTGCAAAAAGCACGGGGAACTGGCCTGTTTTGATCTTCTGCGGCGAAAGACGGGCAGCCGTGCGTCGGGCCGCCTCGGCCCCTACCTGCTCGGCCTTCTCAAGGCCAGCGGGATCTCTGGCAGCCGTGTACCAGTAATCCCGTTGCATGCCATTCTCATCTTCGGCGATGAGCACGCAGCTGATGCCATGCCGGGTCGCGCTGTAGCTGCCGACGAATCCATGGCTGTTGCCGTAGACACGGCACGACTGCTGAGAGCTGACCTGAGCACCTTCTGAGTTCGCCACGCGCCCGTCTTCGGCAAAGCCGGCGCCCTCACAGGCCAGGGCCATGGCTTCCGCGGTCGCTGGATCCAACAGCCAGGGATGATAGAGGTCCAGATCTGGCAGCGTCTGGGGCATGAGTTCCGCGTCAGCCAGCCCGTTGCAGGGATCTTCCTGAGTGTGCCTGGCTATATTGGCTGCGGCCTGGACCGTTTCGCGGATCGCCGGGAGGCTGCTGTCAGACGTGCTGGCCGAACCCTTGCGCTGGCCGAAGTAAAGGGTGATGCCGAAACCGCGGTCCTGGTTGAACTCAACGGTTTCGAGCTCTCCACGGCGTACCGTTACCGACAGGCCCGCATCCGCGCTGGCCGAAACCTCGGCGCCGCTGGCGCCCTGTCGACGAGCCTCGCCCAGAATGTCTGCAACGAGACTCTGCAGTTCGACCTCGCTGCCCCGGATGTCCGTAATGTCTTTATCCATATCTGCGCTCGCCCCGACCGTTGAAATGGTCACTGAATTAGCCGCTCTGTTTCGCTACCCTGCGGCTCATGGAAGACATCCCCCTGAGCAAGTCTGAGCAGAAACGCCGCGCCCTGCGACTGCAGGCGCTCGGCAGGCAACTCACCGAGCTCAAACCAACGCAGCTCTCCGAGCTTACCCTGCCTGATCAGCTCGCATCGGCCATCGCCGACTACCAGCGCTTTCCGTCTCGAGAGGCGCGACGGCGCCAGCTTCAGTTCATTGGACGTCTGATGCGAGGCCTGGACCCCGAGCCCATCGAGTCCGCATTGGAATCGATTCGCGGGCATTCCGCCAAGGCCCGCTATGAGCACCATCAGATCGAACGCTGGCGAGAACGTCTGCTCGAGGACCAGGAGGCGCTCACCGAGTTCCTGTCCGAATTTCCGGAAACGAACCGCCAGGACATCCGCCATCAGCTGCAGGTCGTTCACAAAGCCAAAACCGAGCCACAGCGAAGGGTTGCGTCGCGGGCCCTGTTCCGCTTCCTGAAGGCCATCGTGCAGGAGGCATGACCGACAAACTGTGCCCCGCCGTAGCCGCGTGATCGTCAGGATGTCTGCGTGCCGCCAACGGTCACCTCGTCGATTTTGAGCGTTGGCTGGCCAACACCGACGGGCAAGCTCTGTCCCTCTTTCCCACAAACCCCAACGCCATGATCCAACTCGAGGTCGTTGCCGACCATGGAGATGCGATTCATCACTTCGGGCCCGTTGCCGATGAGCGTCGCGCCTCGTATCGGACGGGTCACCTTGCCAGCTTCGATCAGGTAGGCCTCGGTTGCCGAAAATACGAACCGCCCCGAGGTGATGTCCACCTGCCCCCCGCCGAAATTGGCCGCATAGATGCCATCCTGGACGCTGGCAATGATTTCCGCGGGATCGTGATCGCCCGCCCGCATGAAGGTGTTGGTCATGCGGGGCAAGGTCGGGTGGGCGTAGCCCTGGCGACGACCGTTGCCGCTGCTTTGAGTATTCATGAGGCGAGCGTTCAGCTTGTCCTGCATGTAACCCTTCAGGATGCCATTCTCAATAAGCACCGTTTCTCCCGTTGGGGTCCCTTCATCATCCACCGTCAGCGAGCCTCGCCTGTCAGCCAGGCTTCCGTCGTCGACGACAGTGCAGAGTCTGGACGCAACCTGCTCCCCCATCCGGTTGGAAAAAGCCGAACTGCCCTTACGGTTGAAATCCCCCTCCAAGCCGTGACCCACCGCCTCGTGCAGCAGAACACCCGGCCAGCCAGCACCCAGCACCACGGTCATGGGGCCTGCCGGAGCAGGATCCGCTTCCAGGTTCACCAGCGCCATGCGTACGGCTTCACGCGCCAGGTCGAAAGCGAACGTCTGATCTGCGACCACGGACAGGTCGTGACGCCCGCCTCCTCCGGCAGAGCCTCGCTCACGCCTTCCACCCTGTTCCACGATGACGGAAACATCCAGCCGGACCAGCGGCCGCACATCCGCTGCCAGAGCGCCGTCCGTAGCCATCACCAGAATGGTCTCGTGGCTTGCGGAAAGCCGGACGTTCACCTCTTTGACCCGGGTATCCTGGCGCCGGGCCTCTTCGTCTACCGCCCGCAGCAGCCCGACTTTTTCCGCATCGGACAGGCTGGCAATGGGATCTCCGGGCACGTAACGGGGTTCCGCGACCGACGCCTGCAGAACGCTTACCCGCCGTTCCTGACCGTGCCGCGCAATCGACCGCGCCGCTTCCGTTGCGTTTTCCAAACCCTCGCGTTGAATGTCCTCGGCGTAGGCAAACCCGGTCTTTTCACCGCTTACGGCGCGCACCCCGACGCCGCGGTCGACGCTGAAGCTGCCGTCCTTGACGATCCCATCTTCCAGACCCCAGGATTCCACACGATGATGCTGAAAAAACAGCTCGCCCAAGTCGATAGCGTGGCTGCTCAGACGGCTCATCAGGCCGTCCAACAGGGCATCGTCCAGTCCCGCAGGCTCCAGTAGCTGGGCTCTGGCTGTCTGTAAAAGATCACTCATCGGTCGTTGCTGCTTCTGATTTTTAGGGTCGCGCGACGATATCGGACGAAGCAGCATGAACCGACGCGTCCGCCTCCTGAGCCAACGAGGCGGCCGTCGATTCCAAACTTTCCACCTGCTCCTGTTCCGGACCTTCCTGGTCCGAAGCTTTCTCTTTCGCTTCCTCGCCTGTTGAATCTGCCTCTGTGGATTCCTGCTCTTCGGAATCTTTCTCTTCAGCTTCCTTGCCTTCAGCTTCCTTGTCTTCAGCTCCTTTCTCGGCAGCTTCTTTCATGGAAGTATCGAACACGCCGACCAACTTTACTTGCGGATCCTCCAAGGTGCCACTTATCTCGTACTTTGCGCTGCTGAACTGCTCGAGGGGTTTGCGCAGCACGCGCTCTCCCACAAGCACGCCAATGCCGGCGATGGGATTGGCAATGGCGATATAAGCGCCGTACCAGGGCAGACTTTTGCTGACGGGCAGGGTGACAATCATCTCATTGTCGAGAATTTGAGCGTCCAGATCGACCGTGCCGGCGACCCGGAAATTGCTACCGGTACCGTCAACTTCCATGGGCTCAACAAAGGTCATCAAGCCAGTATCCAATGAAACATCGGCTCGCACCTTATCGAAACTGACACCTTTGCCGGACACATCGGAAAAATCGAGGCTGATACGCTTGGCGATGGTGGTGAAATTGAGCAGGCTGAAGATCCGTAGCGTGCCACCGCCCGACTCGACATCGAGAAACCGACCATCATCGGCTCGAAGCTCCACTTCTCCCGAGAGCATCAGCACGTTAAAAGCGGCCGGCGACCCGGGCCAGGTAACAGTCGCCTGCATCGAGGCCGCTTTGGTTTCCACCTGAGGCGTATAACCCCACTGAGGAAGAACGTCCCGCAGGTCCTCTGCCCGCAGCACGCCGGTGAAGCGGGTTTCATTGGGCTCCGCCCGCCAGGCAAACACGTCAGTGGACTCGATCTGAAGGCCGCGAACCTGCGCGTTCAGCTCGGTGATCCTGAGCTCTCCCGGTAAAGGGCGCATGCCAAAAGTCCAGCTGCCAAACTCGCTTTCACCGAGGAGCAGCTGTTCGATCACCACGTCCGCCTCCGGCAGCATCGAGATGATGTCCGGGCTGAGCGGATCCCTGACTTCGGAGCTGGCTTCCTGTGCGGCAGAAACTTGCCCGGGCGCCAGATCCAGATCAGCGACCGGATCGCTGACGGGCACGATGAGCTTGCTCAGCTCGACCTGAAGCGGGCGCCCGTCGGCCAATTCGAAAGACCCGCTGACGTTGTCCCCGAGCAGCTCGAGATCGAACCCGTCCGCGTCCAGGTAGCCGTCGATCTTGCCGTTGGTAACGACAAAATCTCCCACCCGCATCTGGTCTGATCTCAGATTTCTGAGGCTGAGAGGCAGGCCAATGGAAACGCCGCCCTCTTCACCGGGCAGAACATCCTCCAGATTGAAATAGGGCACCCGACCGGTCAGCACCAGCACCTTCTGATCGCTGGCAACCGCGGGCGGTGGCATTCCAAAGCCGACCGCGCCGCGCAAGGGCGCATCGGCAAAGTGCAGCCAACCCGCGGCCTCCCGATACAGCAGGTCCAGAGCCGTGTAATCGGGCTGAAACTGAAGGCGAATCTCTGCCGCCTCGGGTTCGGCAGCCGCTTTTCGATAGGGACCGGGCAGGTCCAGGGCCATCCCTTCAAGATCTGCTTTGACCTCCAGCTGGGTCACCTGCTCGGCGGTGGCGGCGATGCCAAGGTCTGCCTGATAGGCAAAGCTGCCTGTCGCAAAGCCGGGGTCTTCCAGATCTATCAGACCCCAGACATCAGCAGGACTGGCTCGACCGGCAATCATCAGGTGCACTCTCTGCTCGTCACTGGTGGCCCCGATGCGCACCGGCACGTCGAACAGCTCTCCCGAGACCCCTTCAGCTTCGAACCCATAAGGGTAGCGATACCTCAGAGAACCGAGCAGCCTTTCCAGGGAGATCCGATAACCCGGCAGATCGAAGTCGACACCTCGCAGATCGGCGCGCAGGCGAACGGTGATCCTGTCTTCAGCAGCGAGGTCGTTTTCCTGATCCAATGACCCTTCTCCCTCGCCAGCGACGCTGCCATCCGCACTCCCCTCCTCAAGCAAAAACTCGGCAGGGCCGAGAGCAGCCCGCTCGCCCTCGCGGTTCCCTGTCATGAGTTTCAATGGCAGGTGAAGGTCGCCCGCAAGCCGCAGCGGACCCGTCGCCGACCAGTCGGGCTTCAGGAAGGTGATCCACTGTCGAAGCGGCGTATAGCGGGCGAAATTCAGCGCATCGCCTGCATCCAGATCGGCCTCGAGTGCCAGATTCGCGGAGGCAGCGTTGTCGACGAGGTTCACCTTGGATCCACCGAGCAGAACTCCCGCGCTTTCACCCTCGTCGATGTTCACGATCACGGAAGAGCCTCTGACGGCAAGATCCCCAACCACGGATCGAACTTCCGGCCAGTCCGGGTGATAACTGACCCGCGCTCCCTGAATGTCCGAGGTCAGCTCGATGCGCCTGCCTAACTCGCCGGGCGCGACCACCAGTTGACCCTGATACGCAAAGCGGATGTCCTTCATGAATCCCTGGCTGGGGCCGGTCGCGATCCAGTCGCGCAATGCCTGAGGCAACCTATAGGAAGCAAGCCCTTTCGCGTTGTCGACGCTCATCCCATCCGCACTGATCAACAGCGCCAGCAGCTCGTTCAGACGGTCCGCCGGCCGGCTGAGGGAGAAACTGCCCGCGGCGCGGGTGCCGCTCATCTCAACCCGCAAGTTCTGGCCGCGCAGGCCGATATATCCGGGCCCGAACCAGGCCGAGAGGATCCCCTGCGCGTAGGGAAGCTGCCAGCCTTCCGTAAAGAGCCCTGGAAAATGCAGCGCCATATCCTGCGCGTTGAGGCTGATCTGCACGCCGCGCAGATGGCCGAGCAATTCTCCGCCGCCGTTTCTGATCCTCGGCATGCCGTTAAAGGGATCTATAGAGACATCGTCAACGGTCGCCGAGTACCCAAACTCCCCGGAGGGCAAACGTATATAACCCCTGAGGTTGTGCGCCTGAGCGCTGAGGTTGAGACCCTGTATCCATCGCGCCGCCGGTTCTATGCCCGACAATGCACCTTCCATGAACTCGGCGGCAATACCGAGGTCCAGCCCCTCCATCCAACCCTGAACCAGCTCCCCGTCGCCGCGCAGGGCAACGATAGGCAACTCCCAGATCTCGGCACCACGCCGTACCTGCCAGCTGCTGATCGACCCCTGATGCAGATCCGCTTCTCCCCGGATGGCGCCCTGGAGCTCGGTGGACAAAGCCGTCCCCGGCGGCAATCCGAACTGCTCAGCCGCCAGCCTCAGCTGGCCGCCGGAAACTTCCTTGTCCTGGCGCCAGGACAGCTCCAGATCAGAGATCCGAAGCGCGCTGATCGCAATCCAGGCCTGCGGCAGCGTGAAGTTGGCCGCGGACGCAAGGAGACGCTGCTGCTCCATCCGCAGCGGCCACAGGCCGTCTTTGCCGTGATAATCCAGTCGTAACTCGCAGGGTGAGGCGCAGTCCTCACCCGTATTCCAAATGTCCAGTCGATGCCGGTGCTCACCCCCCCGGTTGATGCCAAGGTAGACAATGCGAATACCCGCCAGCGGCGAGCCCTCCCGGTAGAAGGCCAGGTTGCCGGTGACCTCCAGCTGCTCACTGTCCAGAATAAAATCCAAGGGTTCCAATCCGCCGCCGCCACCGGCGAAGCCGGCCAGCCGCCAGCTGCCAACCGCCGGCTTTTCCAGGGCAAGGTCGAGGTCGCCAACGCGGAGCCGCCGCGCTACCGGCCGGCTCCACATGATGGTCCGCACCGCATCAAGCTCGACTTCGACATCGGCGATAAAACCCGCGGGAAGATCCAGACGCTCGATTCGGACAACAGGGTTGAGCGCACGCCAATCGCCCTGCAGTCCGGAAACCTGAATTCGCTGGGCAGCGAAAAGCTCGTTTACTGCGGGCTCGAGCCGGTCCAGCAGCAGGAAGCCCACCCGGCCCACCGACTGAAACAGGGCGACCACCAGCGTTCCCAGCGTGAGCAGAACCAGGATGAATCTGAGGACGAAACCTACCAACTACGAAACCCTAAAGAATGCCGGCATCAGCATATATGACCCCGAATCGGCACGGGAAATTCCCGGGCCACTCCCGCTTGGAACATTCACGTGACGCCCGGGCGGCGCGCATCCTGAACGAGCATGATGTCAAACTGCCCGGGACCATAGCTGGGCTCCACCTGAATTCGAACGTCCCGCCCCGTCTCCCTGGAGAGCCAGGCGAGCTGGTCTGCGTCTTCATCGAGCAGACGGTCGACAACGTCCTCAGTAGCCCGAATGAGGTACTCACCGGGGCCTGTCCCGGAGTCTGCAGCGCAGCGCGAACGGGCATCCTGGAGAATGGCGCGAAACACCTCCACGCAGGTGGTCTGGGGGGTCTTCACGACGCCCTGACCGGCGCATTCCGAGCAGGCCTGGCAAACCTGCTGCAGGAGGCTCTCACGAGTGCGTTTGCGGCTCATCTGCACGAGACCGAGCGAAGAAAACCCTTCTATTCGGATACGGGCAGGGTCTTCCTCACTGGTTTTCTCCAGAGCGCGAAGCACCTGCCGCTGATGCTCAGGATCCATCATGTCGATGAAATCGATGACGATGATGCCGCCGAGATTGCGAAGGCGCAGCTGCCTCGGAACAGTTTGCGCCGCCTCAAGGTTGGTTCTGAAAACGGTCTCCTCGAGGCTGCTGGTCCCCAGATACCCGCCGGTGTTTACATCGACGGTAATCATGGCTTCGGTCTGCTCGATGATCAGATGGCCCCCGGACTTCAGAGGCACCTTCTTTGCCAGCGCGCGGTTGAGCTCTTCTTCCAGACCGAATCGCTCGAACAGCGGATTTCGTTGCTCGTATAAATGCAGTCGATCTGTGAACTGGGGTAGAAAATCTTCCACAAAGTCATGGACACGCTGGAAAGTGTGCCGATCGTCGATATAAATGCGTTCCAGCTTAGGGCCCGCCAGATCCCGCACGATCCGGGTGTGCAGAGGAATCTCCTCAAAGACGACGCCGGGTCTGGGTACGTCTCCCTTATTGAGCAGGATCTTTTGCCAAATGCCTGAGAGAACCTGAATGTCCATCTCGATGAGATCTGCAGAAGCGCCCTCGGCAGCGGTACGAACGATGAAACCCGCGCTGATCTCATGGCCCCGCCGCAGTTGATCGATGAGATCACGCAGGCGGCCACGCTCCTCGTCATCTTCTATGCGCTGAGAAATCCCGATGTGATCGGTGAGGGGCATCATCACCAGATAGCGGGAAGCGATGGTCAGCTGGCAGGTTAAACGAGCACCTTTTCCGGAAATGGGATCTTTGGCGACCTGCACCATGATCTCCTGCCCCTCATGAAGCAGCTGGCGGATATCCGCAGGCGGCGGGGCTTCATCACCCAGCATGAGGGTCGGGCCGTCGATATCCCGCACGTGCAGAAACCCGGGACGTTCCAGGCCAATATTGACGAACGCGGCCTGCATGCCGGGAACGATACGCTCCACTCGACCGACATAGATGTTGCCAGTCAGGCTGTAGCCCTCAGAACGGGCCAGATGCAGCTCCTGAATCGATCCGCCTGACAGAAGCGCAACCCGTGTTTCGAACGGGTTGACGTTGATGAGCAGCTCTTCAGCCATATCCCAGATGCAGCTTTCGCAATTTCCAGGTATCCACCCCGAAGGCCTGAAGCAGGCTCTCAGTTTCGGTCAGTGGCAACCCGACCACAGCGCTAAAGCTTCCTTGAATGCTTTTGGCAAATATACTCCCAATCCCCTGAATGCCATAACTGCCAGCCTTATCGGCCCCTTCTCCGGTGTCCCAGTAAGCCTGGACTTCCGCAGGGTCCATATCCCGGAAAGTAACCCGACTGCTCACAACCCGCGATTCGGTGCGCTGCCCGTCGCTGACCGCGATGCCGGTCAGCACCTGGTGAGATCGACCTCCAAGCGCATTCAGCATCGAGATGCCATCATCCCGATCTCTGGGCTTCCCGAGAATACGGCCATCAAGGATCACGCTGGTATCGGCACCGATGCTGACACAGCCTTGCTGGGTGGCCGCCAGCGCCTTGGCTCGAGCAAGCCGTGTTACGTAAAGATCCGGTGATTCTCCGGCCAGAGGCGTCTCATCGACGCTGGGGACGCTTACTTCGAAGGGCAAACCGATCTGTGAGAGCAGCTCGGCCCGCCGTGGCGACCCGGACGCCAGAATTATCCTGGACATGTCGTCACTCTACATGGAACTGCAAGCGAAGCCGGGTCAGCGCTATGGACAGGAAGGGCCAGAGCAGAAGACTGACCAGCGCTGGAAGCAGGGGGCCCCAGCCAAGGCCTCGATCGAAAATCATATCCTGCACCAGCATCCGCAACAGCTCGCTGGAAAGCACCAGCACAAAGACCACGACGCCCTGCTGGAGAACCGAATACATCCTGAGGCGCTCATAGAAGCGCCAGGCAACGTAAGTGATGGCGGCTAGGAGCGCGCCGTTCAGACCCAGCGGGTCGGCCTGCAGCACGTCGACGAAAAGACCGATCACCCAGGCGGCGATGAGGCCGATTCGATGCGGCAGTTCCATAACCCAGTAGAAGATGACGAGGGATACCCAGGCCGGACGCAGCCACCCCAGCCACTGCGGCCAGGTCTCGGGCAGATGGACGATTCCCAGAACCATGGCAAGCGCGAGGGTCAGAAGAATGAGCCATCCGCCCTGCGCCGGGTTCACGGCTCTACCTCTGACAGACCCGCCGGAACTTCGAGTTCCGAATTCAAGTCGGCCGCAGCCGATGCTTCGGTCTCGCCGGCCGCTTCATCCAGACCAGGCTCTGTTTCATTTTCGGGTACAACACCGCCGTCCGCGTCTTCCCGTCTGCTGAATACCACCAGCACGTGACGGGAGCGATCCAACGCCGCGAGCGGACGAACCGTCACCGCCGCGAAGGGGGCAGTCGGCTCGATGAGAACGGTTTCCACATAGCCGACGGGATAGCCACGCGGAAACCGTCCGCCAAGGCCAGAGGTTTCCAACAGATCACCTTCCCGGATGTCCGCAGTCACCGAAACCTGCTCCAGCTGCAGGCGCTCCATCTCGCCGGTTCCACCGGCGATGCTGCGGACACCGTTCCGATTCACCTGGACCGGCACGGCATGGTCGGCGTCCGTGATCAGCAGGACACGGCTGGTAAAGGCATCCACCTCGACCACCTGGCCGAACAAGCCTTCGGCGTCGATCACCGCCTGCCCGACCTGCACTCCGGAATCCCGGCCTTTGTCGATGATGACCTGATGCGTATTGGGGGCCGGCACGACGCCTACCAACTCGGCCACCAGCACCTCGGCGGGAAGGCGAGCTCGGCTACCCAGCAGCTCGCGCAGGCGCTCGTTTTCCAACTTCAGCGCCAGGAACTGCTGGGAGACCTGAGAGAGTTCCAGGACCCTGCGCTCCAGCTCGGCGTTGTTCTGTACCAGAGAAGCCTGGGAGGCGACCACATCTTCAACTTCCCGGATAAGCAGATAGGGGATTTCAGCCAGAAAAACCAACGGGGTCGCCGCGCTGGCAACGATGCTACGCAGGGGTTCCAGCAGACGTGTCGTGGATTCGAGACCGACTAAGATGGTGGAGACGAGCAAAAGCCCGGCGAGAAGATAACCCGCTCCGGATTCCCGGACGAATAGCGCCTTAATGGAAACGCTCCCCCGGTCCGGCGGTCATGGGCTACTCCGTGGACAGCAGATCCGCATTACCAGCTGCGTCCATCATCTCCAGGGCCTTCCCGCCTCCACGGGCGACGCAGGTGAGTGGATCTTCCGCGACGATAACCGGCAAGCCTGTTTCCTCCTGCAGCAGCACGTCCAGATCCCGCAGCAACGCGCCACCGCCGGTGAGCACCAGCCCGGTCTCCGCAATGTCGGAAGCCAGCTCGGGCGGACACTGCTCCAGGGCGCTCTTAACGGCCTGAACGATCATGGACAGCGGCTCCTGCAGCGCTTCGAGAATTTCGTTACTGTTCAAGGTGAAGCTGCGAGGCACGCCTTCGGCGAGATTCCTGCCCCGGACATCGATCTCGCGTATCTCTTTCTGAGGATAGGCGGCGCCGATTTCCTGTTTTATGCGCTCTGCGGTGGCTTCTCCGATGAGGCTCCCCTGAGTTCGTCGCACATAGGCCACGATAGCCTCGTCGAACCGATCGCCGCCGACCCGAACGGTTTCGGAATACACCACACCGTTGAGCGAGATGATGGCAATCTCCGTGGTCCCACCACCAATGTCCACGACCATGGTGCCGACGGCCTCCTGAACCGGCAGGCCCGCGCCAATGGCCGCCGCCATAGGCTCTTCAATGAGCCTGACATCACGCGCACCGGCAGACAGGGCGCTCTCCCGGATCGCCCTTCGTTCAACCTCGGTGGACTTGCAGGGCACGCAGACAAGCACCCGGGGGCTCGGCCGGATGAACGAGTTCTCGTGCACCTTGTTGATGAAGTACTTGAGCATCTTTTCCGTGACGAGAAAATCTGCGATCACGCCGTCTTTCAATGGACGGATGGCCGTGATGTTGCCGGGCGTACGGCCGAGCATGCGCTTGGCATCAAGACCAACCGCCGCCACCGATTTCTGGTTGCCCTGCACGCGGATGGCAACCACCGAAGGTTCATTGAGCACGATGCCCTGATCGCGTACATAAATCAGCGTATTGGCCGTACCCAGGTCGATGGAAAGATCCCGGGAGAAAAGGCCACGAATATATTTGAACATCTGTGGAGAAACTCAATCCTTTGACGAAAAAGCGATCTATCTTCCAATCGCTGGTGATTGCCGACCTCAATCGCGGATTCGCCGGATAGAAGTCCCGGAAGCACACCGAAAACCCTCCTCCGAGCGTGCCTTGTCTATGAAGTATAGAGGGTGAAAGGCGAAGTACTCCAACAATTTGCATGAACCTGTGAAACTGTTCCAGCCGACAGCCGCCGAACCACTTCCGGAAAGCTATCTCCGGCCGACGAACACGACGACAAACACCACGCCAATAGCACTCGACACGGCTTTCTATTAGGCTTCCCCGCCAGGATGAGTACCAATAACGACATCGACCTCGTGCATCTGTGCCGACTCGCTCAGCTGGCCCTGAATGAGGACGAACTTCACGCCGCAGAAGCCGACCTGTCCAGGATCATCCAGATGGTGAGCCAGATGCAGGCCATGGACACCGAGGGCGTCGCCCCGCTGGCACACCCCCTGGAGAAAACCCAGCGCCTGCGACCAGATTCAGTAACCGAGCAGGTAGATCGCGAGCAGTTCCAGGTCATTGCCCCGGCGACCGAAGATGGCCTGTACCTGGTTCCGAGAGTCGTCGAGTAGATGCACGCGTTCAGCTCTCTGAGCGATCTAAATCAGGGCTTGACGCGCGGGGACTTCTCCAGCGTGGAGCTGACGAAAGCCTGTCTCGAGCGCATTCGGGCCAACGAAGCCCTGAATAGCTTCATCACGGTGGCCGAGGAGCGCGCCCTGGCCCAGGCCCAGGCCGCAGACAAGCGACGCGCTGCTGGAGAGGCCACGGCCCTGACCGGCGTGCCCCTGGCACACAAGGACATATTCTGCACCACCGGCGTGCCCACCACCTGCGGCTCCCGGATGCTGGCAAACTTCATCGCCCCCTACGACGCCACCGTGGTATCGAAGTTGGATGCCGCTGGCGCGGTAACCGTGGGGAAAACGAACATGGACGAGTTCGCCATGGGCTCATCCAACGAGAACAGCTATTTCGGACCCGTCGCCAACCCCTGGAACACGACCCTGGTTCCGGGCGGTTCATCCGGTGGCTCGGCCACCGCGGTCGCCGCTGGCCTGGTCCCGCTGGCAACGGGCACGGACACCGGCGGGTCCATCAGGCAGCCAGCGGCCTTCTGCGGCGTATCGGGCCTGAAACCAACTTACGGCAGGGTTTCCCGATATGGCATGGTAGCTTTCGCCTCCAGTCTCGATCAGGGAGGGCTGTTCGCACGCTCCGCGTCAGATCTGGCCCTGGCTCTGGCATACATGGCCGGGTTCGACCCGCTGGATTCCACCAGCGCTGATCAGCCGGATCCCTGGTTGGACGACATCCCCCTGAGCGGCCTGAACACACCGGAACAAGCGCCCGTCATCGGCCTGCCGGCAGAATACTTCGCCGGCCTGAAGGTGGGTGGCGCGCAGATGGAGGAAGCCCGCAAGACTCTGGAAGCCCGGGGCTGCAAGTTTCGCGAAATTTCGTTGCCGCATACCACCTCGGCCATACCCGCTTACTACATCATCGCCGGGGCGGAGGCGTCCACCAACCTGTCCCGCTATGACGGCGTTCGTTTCGGCCACCGCTGCGAAGATCCTGGGTCACTGGAGGACCTGTACTGCCGCTCGCGCAGCGAGGGTTTTGGCAAAGAAGTGAAGCGCAGGATATTGACGGGCACCTACGCCCTGTCGGTAGGCTACTTCGACGCCTACTACCTCAAAGCCCAGAAGCTGCGACGCCTGATCCAGCAGGACTTTCTTTCCGCCTTCGAATCCGTGGATCTGATTCTTACGCCAACGACGCCCGATGTCGCTTTTCCCCGCGGCAAGCTGACCGACGACCCGGTGGCCATGTACCAGCAGGACATCTTCACGACTCCGGCGAGCCTCGCCGGCCTTCCCGCCCTGTCCTTGCCGTGCGGCTTTCAACAGGGCCTGCCCCTGGGCCTGCAACTCATCGGTCCCCACTTCAGCGAGCGACTGCTCTGCGAGGCCGGCTTTCTGTATCAGCGCGAGACCGACTGGCACGAGCGACACCCGGAGGGGTTCTGATGGCTCGCACTCACAACGACTGGGAGCCAGTGATCGGTCTCGAGGTGCATGTGCAGCTGGCAACCCGAAGCAAGATCTTCTCGGGGGCCTCCACCGCCTTCGGTGCCGCGCCGAATGCTCAGGCTTGCGCCATAGATCTGGGGCTGCCCGGGGTGCTGCCGGTGTTGAATGAAGGCGCGGTGCGCATGGCGGTGACCTTTGGCCTGGCCATCGGCGCCGAAATCAACCGCCGCTCGGTGTTCGATCGGAAGAATTATTTCTACCCCGACCTCCCGAAGGGCTATCAGATCAGCCAGTTCGAACAGCCGATCGTCGGTCGCGGCAGCATCTCCCTGCCCACGGAGGATGGCAGCCTGCGCGAGGTGGGCATCACCCGAGCACACCTGGAAGAGGATGCCGGAAAGTCCATCCACGATGCGTTCCCCGGGCTGACCGGAATCGACCTCAATCGCACCGGCACCCCGCTGCTGGAGATCGTCTCCGAGCCGGATTTGCGCTCCTCCGCAGAGGCCGGCGCGTATTTCCGATACATGCACAACCTGGTCCGCTGCCTGAAAATCTGCGACGGCAACCTGGCCGAAGGCAGCATGCGTTGCGACGCCAATGTTTCCGTGCGGCCGGTGGGCCAAACGGCGCTGGGAGAGCGGACCGAGATAAAAAACGTCAATTCGTTTCGATTTCTCGAGCGGGCGATAGAGTTCGAAATCGAAAGGCAGATCGATGTTCTGTCGTCCGGGGGGACCATAGAGCGCGAAACGCGCCTGTTCGACCCGGACCGCAATGAGACCCGGAGCATGCGCAGCAAGGAGCTTTCGGACGACTACCGCTACTTCCCTGACCCTGATCTGCTGCCGCTGGAGATTTCCGAGGACTTCATCAACGATGCCCGAGCCAACCTGCCGGAGTTACCCGCCGAGAAACGCACCCGTTTCATCGAGAACCTGAAGCTGTCTGAGTATGACGCCGGCTGGCTCACTCAGGACCCGGACCTTGCCGACTACTTTGAAGCTGTGTCAGTGGCAAGCGGCGATGCCAAGCTGGCCGCCAACTGGACGATGGGTGAGCTGAGCGCCGCCTTGAACCGGGAAGAGCTATCAATTGCCGAATGTCCTGTCTCGGCGTCACAGCTGGGCGACCTGATCAAACGCATCGTGGATGAAACCATCTCCTCGAAAATCGCCAAAACCGTCTTCGAGGCGCTGTGGCAGGCTGAAGGCGAGGTGGACGAGATCATCGAGCGCCGCGGTTTGCGGCAGGTCAGCGACGCCGGGGAGCTCAACGCCATCATCGCGGGAATCGTCGGCGAGAATCCGGAGCAGGCGGCCCAGTTCCGCGCCGGTAAAGACAAAGTACTGGGTTTCTTCGTGGGTCAGGTAATGAAAGCAACCCAGGGTAAGGCCAACCCGAAACAGGTGAACGAGCTGCTGCGCAACGCGCTCATCCACGACCCTGAGTGAGCGGCGGGCCTGATCCCGCCGGCTAGCGCCCTTTCTTGTTGGTCAGGAAGTCCTGAGCTGCCCTCAGCACATCCCGCCGGCTGATCTGTCCGACCAGTCGGCCGTTCTTCACGACAGGAAAACGCCGCCGATGCTCCTGATGGAAACGGCGCGAGAGGCTGTAGATGTCGTCCTCGGGGCTCACCACATCCACCTTCGTCTGCATATAGTCGGCAACGATCCCCATGGACTCATCGTAGTAGCTGTCCTGCACCACGATCTCCATGACGTCCACCTCCGAAAGCACGCCCACCAGGGCACCGCTACCGTCCACAACCGGGGCGCCGGAGATCTTATGCTTGAGAAGCAGCGTCATGGCTTCCACAACGTTGGTTTCAGGACTGAAAGTCACCAGCTTGCGAGCCATGTAGTCGGACACTTTTACCGATTTCAAGGCGGAACCCCTTCTATATCCCTAATTCCCTGGACCTACCTTGCTTGATTTGCCGGAACCTGTCTACGGTAGGAGATCACATGAGCGTTCCCACTTATCCGGCGGCAAAAGAAGAGCTTTCTAAAACTTTTTCGAATATATATTTGCTTTTATATTCCTATTTCTATTCCAGTGTTCGGGGTTACGAGGCCCAGGGTGAGGTAGTATCCTTGCCTTCCAAAACCGCATCACCGCGCACGCAACCGTGATGCTGACTTCGGTTGCACCGGAGAGGCAAAGGGGGAAAATTGAGCAACAAACCACTACCCGTAGTCGACTTTCTGAAGATTCCCGATGACGCCGACCCCTATCTGGAGGGGCACAAATGCGGCGCCTGTGGGGCCATATTCCTTGGCGAGCGCACGGTCTGCTCCAAGTGTGGCGCAAGGGATCAGATGCAGGCGGTCAAGCTGTCGAATCGAGGCAAGCTCTACTCCTACTCTATCGTTTACCGATCCTTCCCCGGCATAGAGGTGCCGTATATCAGCGCGGTTATCGATCTGGACGACGGCGCAACGCTCAAGGGAAACCTAATCAACGTTGAGCCCGACCCGGCAAACATCGAGTTCGATATGCCCGTAGAGGTGGTCTTCGACGACGCGTTAGGCCGCAAAGACCGGGATGGCAACTCCTATCTTTCCTATTTCTTCCAACCAGCAGCCTGAATCCGGAGACACACGATGACTGACGCATATGTAGTTGGTGTAGACATGATCAAATTCGGACGGTTTCCTGAAAAGACCGTCCCCGAAATCGGCGCGGAGGCAGCACTTCTGGCGCTCGACGACTGCGGCCTGACCATTCAGGACATGCAGGCCCTGTACTGCGGCAATCTGGGTCAGGCCAGCGGTATGGTAGGCCAGCGCATCCTCCAGCAGATCGGGCAGACGGGCATCCCCGTGGTCAACGTATCCAACGCCTGCGCCACCGGCGCGACCGCGTTCCGCGAAGCTTGGGCCTCGGTGAAGGCAGGCCTCTACGACTGCGTGCTCGCGGTAGGAGTAGAGCAGATGGGCAAGGGGCTGCTGGGTGGCTCCGGAGGCGGCACCGGGATTCCGAAAGAAGGGCTTCTTGGGTCCGGTACCATGCCGGCGGTGTTCGCCGAGGCCGGCCTCGAGCATTCCCGGAAGCACGGCACCACATTCGAGCAGTTCGCCAAGGTGTCCGTTAAGAACCACCATCACTCAACGCTGAACCCCAAGGCCATGTACCAGATCGAAACGCCCCTCGATACGGTCATGAACGCCGAGATGATTTCTTATCCCAACACCAAGCTGATGTGCTCGGTGAACGTGGACGGCTCAGCCGCCGCCATAATCTGTTCCGAGAAGAAAGCAAAAGAACTCGGCCTGCTGAACCGAGCGGTAAAGGTGCGTGCCTCGGTGCTGACTTCCGACCCCTGGCAGGAGCGCGACCTGGTCATGCCGGACGTGAACAGCTGCACGCGGTTGGCTGCCAAGCAGGCCTACGAGATGGCAGGTCTGGGCCCGGACGATATCGATCTGGTAGAGCTGCACGACTGCTTTGCAACCGCCGAAATCCTGCACTACGAAAACCTCGGCCTGTGTGGCGACGGCGAAGCCGGTCGCATGATAGATGACGGAGAGGTCGCGCTGGGTGGGCGGATTCCGGTCAACGTATCCGGTGGTCTGCTCTCGAAGGGGCATCCCTTGGGCGCCACCGGCATCGCTAATATCTACGAGGTGACCTCTCACCTTCGGGGCGAAGCAGGAGCCCGACAGGTGCAAGGCGCCAGGGTGGGGATGACCCACGTCATCGGGCTGGGCAGCGCCTGCGGCATCCATATTCTGGAGAAGGTGTAGGCCCGCGTCCGATCCGGCCCAACCCGGTACGGGCGTGCACAACCATGCGCATAGGCGTCGTCAGCGACACCCACAACAACCTGCGTAACGTGGGCCGAATCGTCGAGCTGTTCAACGAAGCAGCCGTCGACCGGGTCATTCACACCGGCGACATTACCCAGGCGAAAACGCTGGACGTGTTCGCCGGCCTGAATATGCCGATGTGGGGCGTCTATGGAAACAACGACCAGGAGCGGGAAGCCCTTTCGTGCGCAATCCGTGCGCACGGATTCGTTTTTCAGGAACCGCCGTTGGAGCTGACCTGGCTGCAACGGCAGATAATGGTGGTTCACGACCCGCTGGAATTCGAGGGCTTTCTGTCCGACAGCCACCAGCTGGCCCTGCATGGCCACACGCACCTGCATCGCTACGAAACGCGAGACTCCCAGGTGCTGTTCAACCCGGGAGAATGCGCCGGGCACATGCAGGGATTCAACGCGATCGGGGTGGTCGATCTGCAGGATCTGAGCGCGGAGCTGCTGCGCTTCTGACCGCTGGCAACAGCGCCTGCGCAGGGATCTGGAAAACGGTTAGCCTGCGGCAAACGGTTAGCCTGCGGCAAACGGTTAGCCTGCGGCAAACTGGCGTAGAAACTCGCCGATTCTCCGCGCGTTGGCACCAAGATCGCTTACCCCTACGCGGGATACGCTGCGCACGTCTACCACCGAACCACCGTTGGCAGGCCGGATTCTCACCGCCACATCATCCTTGAATCCGAACCAGAACGTCGTTGCCGTCGCTTCTATGAGCCCCGACTCCGGGTCCGAACTGACAATGTCGAGGCCCATGTCGTTCAGCACCTGCAACGCACGATCGAAGGCCTGCTCAGGCCCCACGTCAGTTGCCGCCGGCTGCACCCAGGGATAGGCCTCCAACTGCATGGGCCCCAGTTTTTCAGCGTCGTAGTCCAGGGGGTTGCTGTCTTCGCCGCGCAGAAGCACGACGCGTTCGAACTGCGGCGGATCGTTCAGGTCGGTAGAAATGTTGTGAATGGGCGGCACCGAGGAAGCGGTGTAGAACTGCAGCCCCATGATCCCGATTATCAGCAGGCTGATGAGGGTACCCAGATAAACGGCGGGTTTGTCGTCGTTCAACCCGCGGCGGTTAGCGGCAACGATGCCGGCGATGCCAGCCACTAGACCGATGGCAGCCAGGACGGTGCCACCTGCCAGCAGCATGAAGCCACCGGAAAAGCTCCAGATGCCGAAGCGTGAACCCAGAGCACCCAGAGGCAGCAGAACGGCGGCCACCACCGCGCCAATCAGAATCGCTCTGGACCACCAGGTCTTCGTCCCGCCCTGAGCGGTATTCGTCTGTTCGGCCACCTGAAACCTCCCCGTTTACCAACCGATACGGTCAGGATACGCGTCTGGATCTCAGAGACGCAAGCCGATCGCAGCCCGTCGGGAAAAGCTCCGAGGCTCAGGCAATGGTGCTACCACCATCTATGACAAAGTTCTGTCCGGTGGTGAACGAACCAGCCGCGGAAGCCAGATAAACGGCGATGCCGGCGACCTCCTCCGGCTCGCCGATCCGCTGCAGCGGATCGCCAACCGTGCGCCGCTTCAGGATATCCGGGTTTTCCCAGAGCGCGCGGGCGAAGTCGGTTCGAATGAGCCCTGGAGAGATGGCGTTGACCCGAATGTTGTGAGGGCCGTTCTCTACCGCCAGGTTGCGCGCCAGCTGAACGTCGGCCGCCTTGGAAATGCAATAAGCGCCAAGCTCACGACTACCGCGCAACCCGCCCACAGAGGAAACGATCATGATAGTGCCGTCCTTGCGCTCGACCATCTCTGGCAGCACCAGCTGCGCCAGCCAATGGTTCGACTTGATGTTGATGCCGAGAATCTTGTCCAGCGCGGAATCGGGCAGCTCGCTCATGGGCCCGTAGTAAGGGTTGACCGCGGCATTGCAGACCAGGCTGTCGACAGGACCGAGCCGTTCGCGGGTTTCCGCTACCAGCCGCACCAGTTCCTCCCGCTGACCCACATGAGCAGGAATTGCCACCGCGCCTCCGGGCTCCCCCTCCAGCTCCGCGTTCAGGTCATCCGCCACCTGCTGGCAGATGTCCGCTTTGCGACTGGATATCACCACCCGGGCGCCGTGCCGGGCCATTTCTTCGGCGATGGCCTTGCCGATGCCCTTGCTGGAACCCGTGATGAGTGCGACCTTGCCGGTCAGATCAAACAGCTTGCTGGCCATGATTACTCCTTTGAACCCTGTTTCTTCTTAGACTGCCGATGGGGATTGCCGATCGGATCCGCCGGAAGCATAGCGCCCGGCACATAGCCGTCTACCGAATCAGCTGATACCCAGCTGCGCTCTTGCATACTCGGCAATGCCCTTGTAGTCGGCCTTGCCGTTACTGGCCCGGTTCAGGTCGCCTTTGATCAGCACTCGCTTCGGGGTCTTGTAGCCAGCGAGGTGACTGCGCACGTGAGACCGCACCTCGGCCTCGTCCAAAGCCCGGTTGCCTTCCCCTTGCACCACGGCAACGACCATCTGGCCCCACTTTTCGTCCGGCACCCCGACCACCAGCGCATCGACCACGCCGGGGTAGGTCTTCAGAACTTCTTCCACCTCTTCCGGGTAAACCTTCTCACCGGCGGTGTTGATGCAGACGCTGCCTCGGCCGAGCAGGATCAGGGTTCCGTCGTCAGCCACCTTGCAGTAATCCCCGGGCATCGAGTAGCGCACGCCATCAATCACCGGGAACGTTTTGGCGGTCTTCTCCGGGTCCTTGTAGTAACCGCGCGGAATCGGCCCGGACCGGGCGACAAACCCGACCACATCACTACCGGGCTCTACCTCACGATGGTCGGCCGTGAAAACCTTGCAGTTTTCGCCGATGGCAAACCGGGCCACTTCCGTGGTGCCGTCCGCGGTGGTGTCAGACCGACCGAAACCGATGGCCTCCGACGCTCCGAACGAATCCGTAAGCACCATCCCGGCGTTGTGCTTCAACAGGCCCTGCTTCACCTCCGGGCTCCACATGACGCCGCTGGAAATGATGCTCTGCAGAGACGCTATGTCGTAGCGGCCCGGGTGCTCATCCAGCTCGCGAAGCATGGGCTTGCCGAAGGCATCGCCAACGATGGCCAGCGACGCGACCTGGCGGGACTGAACCGTCTGCCACAACTCTGCCGGATCGAAGCTATGGCCGGTCAGGGTGACCACCGCGCCGCCGTTGGCGAGAGCGGCCATGCTGGTCAGAAGCCCTGTGCCGTGCATCAGGGGACAGCAGGGAATGAGCGCACCGGCCTGGAATTTCTCTACGTTGGCACAATGGGCGGCCAGATTCTCCGGCGGCACCATGTCGTTGGCCGGGTTCGCACCGGCACCTCCAGCATGCCAGATGTTGTTCTGAGCCCACATCACCCCTTTGGGCATGCCCGTCGTTCCCCCGGTATAGAGCAGCAGCAGATCATCACACGAACGCTCGAGCGTCAGCGGCTCGCCGTCACCGAGCGCCATGAGGTCTTCCAGACTCTCAGCAAAATCGGCCCGAACCGCCTGGCCGTCTGCCACTTCAATCCACAGCGCCACATCGGGAAGGCGCTGACGCAGCGCGGCCACCTGATCCGCAAACTCCGCGTCATAGACCAAGACCTTCGAGTCCGAGTTGTCCAGGATGTACCAGAGCTCCTCGTCGACATACCGGTAGTTGACGTTGACGTGGACCAGACGCGCCTTGAAGCAGGCGCCCAGGGTTTGGCTGTAAGCGGGCCCGTTGCGCATGTAGAAAGCGACTTTGTCTCCAGCCTGCGCGCCACGATTCACCAGCCATCGTGCCAGGTTATTAGTTCGACGATTGAAATCACCCCAGCTGATCACCCGCTCGCCATGGATGAGGCAGGGTTTGCTGGAGGGTACCACCCTGCCCACAGCATCGAGGATGTCGCCATAGTTCCAGCCGGCCTCCGAACCCATATCAGAAACCCGCCTTCAGACCCGAGGGCTCACCATCGACCATCTGGTCGAGGAATTCCGACAGGCCGTAGCCAACCTGACCTTCGCATTCGAACTCCGTCATCCCTTCAGTTATGCGCGTCATCAGGGTTTCGCCATCCGGCGTGCGGCGGCGGTTGCGCAGCGGAATCAGGGACATGACTTTGCCTGTGACCTGGTAGTCCCGCTCGTCGGTCTTCGCCCGGACCTTCAGGGTCTCCTGGCACTGGTTTCCGTCGTAGACGGTCTCGATGGAAGCATCTCGAATCATCACGTACTCGTTGTCTCTCAATACCATGCCTCCGGCACGAGGTTGCTCACCGGGCCGACAGGTGATGGACACCATCATCGCGAAATCTTCACTGAAGTTCATGGGCAGCCAGCGGTACCAGTCGATGGCCTGCCAGTAGCGGGGGCCCCAGGAGTGGTCCCGCAGCCCCAGACCGCTGACATCAAAGCTTTCTTCTCCTACCCGGATGGTGCCGGTACCCCGGGTATGCTGCTCCGTATGCCCACGGGCAAAAGACGCTTCCGCCTTCTGCTCTACGGTGCTGCCATCGGCGTTAACCGGCTCACCGCCAAATACCGGGGACACACCATCGAACCGCAGCGCCACCTCTGCCGCGACGGTGGGATTGGTCTTGAAAGCGCTGGCCGGGTTCATCATGTCCTGCGG
>CAMYJX010000022.1:2220-41056 GCA_947258825.1 uncultured Pseudomonadales bacterium | reverse complement strand
ATTCAATTAAATTAATAGGTTACAGAGCATATCTAGAAAATCAGGGGGAAATGAGATGTCCGAAGATCTGCAGAATTACGAGCTGGTATCCGTCTACAAGCTGAATCCGGATGACCAGGAGCGGCTGATGACTACCCAGCGCGAGTGCGTCTTCAACTGGTGTACCAAAGACGAATGGCCTATGGGCGTGATCATGTCCATGCTCTGGAAAGACGGTAAGGCCTGGCTGACGGCGGGTGCCCACCGGCATCGCATCTCCGCCGTCCGTCGCAACCCCAAGGTCTCGATCGTGGTCACCAGCACGGGCACGGACATGGGGCCGGGCAAGACGGTGACCATCAAGGGCCGGGCCATCATTCACGAAGACCGGGAAACCAAGGACTGGTTCTATCCGGCGTTCGCCCGGCACATACGGCCCGACGAATCCGAGGCATTCGCGAAGATGCTGGATTCTCCGCTGCGCATCGTGCTCGAGATCGTGCCGGAGAAATTCATCACCTACGACGGCGCCAAGATGCGCGCCCACACCCAGGGAACCCTGGACGAGAGCGAGCTGGCGGAGCCGCTGGAGTCCGATACCAAGCGGCTGGCGGCAGAGCTGAAGCGGCGCGGGCTCAGCGATTGACGTCAGCAACGGCCGGTTGATGCCGCAGATCCCGGGACGCAACTGATCGCCGGTCCGGGTTCATCCAACGCGCTGCCGAAGAAAACGCTGTTTTACTTCGGCCTGGCCGATATGCCCATCCAGATGGCGGCCGTTCCGGTGGCCGCCTTTCTGCCGAACTACTACGGCGCCGACCTCGGCGTCAGCCTCAGCGCGGTGGCCACCGTGCTGCTGCTGTCACGGGTTTTCGACGGCGTAACGGATCCCCTCATCGGCTGGCTCAGCGACCGGACGGATACCCGCTGGGGCCGGCGCCGGGTATGGATGGCGGCCGCGGTGCCCATACTGATGCTGGCCATCTACAAGCTGTTCATGCCGGAACCGCCGGTAACCGCCGCCTATCTGCTGGGCTGGCTGATCATGCTCTGGCTCGGCTGGACCATGCTGTTCATCCCCTATTACGCCTGGGCAGCCGAGCTGTCTCCGGACTACAACGAGCGCACGCGCATCACCGGCTGGCGCGCCACCATCGGTCTCGGTGCCAACGTGATGAGCAAGGTGGTTCCGGTGCTGGCGATCTTTCTGTTCAACTACGGCGGCACCAAGGAGACGCTGCTGCTGGTGGGCACCATGACCCTGGTTCTGCTGCCGCTCACGGTCGGCCTGACGGTTTTCAAGGTGCCCGAGGGCAGGAACTACCTGCCGGCGCGCATGCCGCTGCTGCCGGGCCTGCGCCTGATGTGGGCCAATGGGCCCTTCAAGCGTCTGCTGGCCGCTTTCTTCATCAACCAGCTGGGCTCGGCCATCTCCACGGCGCTCATCGTGTTTTACGTCCGCGGCGTGCTGCAGGACGAGCAGAACAGCATTCTGCAGCTGCTGGTGTATTACGGTTTCAACCTGATGGGCATCCCGTTCTGGGTGCGGTTCTCGGGCAGCGTCGGCAAGCACCGGGCCTGGTGTCTGGCGTTGATGGGTTTTTCCGTCCTGATGCTCGGCTACCTGCTGCTGGGCGCCGGCGACTTCTACTACATGCTGCCGATAACGGCGGCCACCGGGTTTCTGGGCGGATCCTTCTGGGTGATCCCCAACTCCATGAAGGCCGACGTCATCGACATCGACCGGCTGGAGAGCGGCGAGGACCGTGCCGCCTGGTTCTTCGCCGTCTGGTCCTTCGCAACCAAGGTGGCGCTGTCCATCGGCCCCTGGTTCGCGCTGTCGGTACTGGCGTTGATGGGCTACGACGCCGTGCCGGGCGCTGCCAATACGGACGGGGCGTCGCTGGGGTTGAAGCTGCTGTTCGTCTTCGGGCCCGCCAGCGGCTTCATGCTCTCGGCGCTGATCGCCTGGAACTACCCGCTGACCGAAGCGCGGCACCGGGAGATCCGCGCCAGCCTGGAAAGCGCCCGCGGCTGAAGCGCCTGCGGCGCGGCTAAGATAGAAAGACCGCGGCTGAAGCGCCTGCGGCGCGGCTAAGATAGAAAGACCGCGGCTGAGTTAGAAAAAAGAAAAGCCGGCACAAGGCCGGCTTTCTCTGTCCCGTTGGGACTCTCGTCAGCAGGGCAGGTTCAGTGCGCGTAGGACACCGACAGCGTCCAGGTACGCGGCGGAGCCCAGCCCTGGAACAAGCCGTTGCCCAGGAACAGACGCTGCTCCTGGTAGGTCTTGTCGCCCAGGTTCTTGCCGGTCGCTTCGAAGGTAAGCAGATCGTCGTTGGGTAAGGCCCACTCGTAGGCGAGTCTGGCGTTGAACAGCGTGTAGCCGTCGACGTAGAACAGCTCTCCATTCTGATCCCGGGCGATGGCGACGTCGTCCGTGGTAACGGCGCTGACGCTGGCAAACAGATGTCCCGGACCGATCTGCCGATCATAGAGGGCGGTGACGGCGGTATTCCACTCGGGGGTGAACAGGGTGTCGCCGCCGGGCTCGCTGATGTTGACAGGCTCCCCGTTGACGAACAGGTCAGGATTCAGAACCGGGTCGCAGCCCTGGCCCAGGGGTGGGTTCGGGCGATCCAGACAGCTGAATGAGTTGTCGTCGCTCTCCACGTTGTTGTAGCCGCCGACAAACATCAGGGTGATGTTGTCCGTGACTGACGCGGTAACCTCCACCTCGGTGCCCCAGGTCTTGGTGCCCTCGGAGTTCAGAATCAGCGTGTTGGTGCCCGGGGGTTCCGGCTGGTTGAGAATAGAGCTGAACTGCTGGTCGTCCAGCTTCATGTGGAAGGCGGTCAGGTTAACGCGCAGTCGGTTGTCCCAGAACTCGTTTTTAGAACCGACTTCCCAGGCGTCGATGGTTTCCGGACCGAAGCTCAACCGGTTCGGGTCCGTACCCCGGATGCTGAAGCCGCCGCTGCGGAAGCCCTGAGAATAGGACAGGTACACCATGTTGGAGTCCGTGTACTGCCAGGTGGCCGAGGCTTCGCCTACCCACTTGTCCCATTCGTCGTCGGCCACTACCGGGAATCCGGCAAAGGTGGTGATGCCCGGCAGAGTGGGCGGGTTGAGCGGGTCGCCGTAGAATTGA
Source organism: uncultured Pseudomonadales bacterium (assembly GCA_947258825.1). GTDB lineage: Bacteria > Pseudomonadota > Gammaproteobacteria > Pseudomonadales > Azotimanducaceae > UBA7803. The sequence continues at coordinate 37,929 of CAMYJX010000022.1, read as the reverse complement.
TCCACTGCGCCGCCAGGTGCCGCGCGTGTTCCAAACTCGGTCTCGAAGTCTTTCTTCTCGTTAATGTAGCGCAGGCCGGCGTGCAGCTCTATATCGTTGGTGATGTTCCAGGTGAGCGCGCCGAACCCGGCCCAGGACTTGACCTCGTCCTTGCTCTGCTGGTTGGCGTAGGTGTTCGGCAGCTGACACAGGGCGTTGCCGATGTTGCCGGGATTATTTACCCAGCCGGGCACAATCAAGCCGCAGTCAACGCCCGGAGCCGGGTTGGGAATCTGCACGATCAGGTTGGTGCCCTGGGCAAAGTCCAGCTTCGACTTGTAGTAGTAACCGCCTACCGTGTACTGCAGGTTGTCCGTGATGAAGGGCAGGTCGCCGTTCAGCTTCAGTTCCTGGGTCCATACCTTGAACTGCTGCTCGCGCAGGGTATGCAGGGTGCCCAGGGGGCTGGCGCCGCTGGTCCGGGAGCCGCCGTCGAAGTCCTGGCCCACGTCGTCTTTGGCATTGGTGTACGAGCTGATGGAGGTCAGGGTGCCGAAATCGAAATCGTAGGACATGTTAAGCGCGTAACCATCCACATCGTATTTCTGGTATTCGTCATAGTTGGCCGCGTTTTTGTAAGGGTCGTCACCGTCCCAGGTGGGATCCTGAGGCGGAATGTCGCCGCGGTCCTTGATGTAGTCGTAGGTGAAGGTGGCCTCGAAGTCGTCAATGGGCGCCCAGCGCAGTGCCACGCTGGCGGCTTTGTAATCGATGTCCCCGGCGCACTCGTCGCAGCCCCGGGTCTCGTTGTCGTAATAGCCGTCCCGCTCCTTGGTGATGCCGGAAATCTTCATTGCCAGCTGGTCTTCTATCAGCGGGATGTTGAGCCGACCTTCGGTTGATCTCCATCTGCATGACGTCGAAGGTGTCGACCAGCTGGCCCGTGTTGGAGCCCTGATAGACGCCGTCTATGACCACGCCGACTGCGGGCGCCTGGGTTTTTTCGATGTCCGCATAGCCGATGCCGCGGATGTAGATAGCGCCGGCGCTGGGGCCGGCGGTGTTCATGCCGATGCGCAGGTTCGGCGCCAGGCCGTCGAAATCGCGCAGGGTTCTGGGCGCGATCTGCTCCACATCCTGCTGGGTGAACGCGGTTACCGAGACGGGAATGTCCTGTATGGATTCTTCCATCCGCCGCGACGTCACGACGATCTCTTCGATGGCTGCCGTGGACCGCTCGGCGCCGGTTTGAGCCTGCACGCCTGCTGCGGAAAATGTCAGCAGGGCCGCACCCAGACCTGACCACCCTGCAGCAGTAAACCTGGTCGATTTCATGTGTATGTTCCCCTCAGGCCGCCGAGCACCGTTACGGTGTTGCATGCCATGGTTAGTGGTTTCTCTCCCGATACTGATTGATACATTGTTGAAACAATCAGCTCGCGACGTCTTGTACAGGAACCCTGCGCAGCCGTCAATCCGGTGGTTTTCCCGACGTGCGGTCAGCGCTACGACGATTCTGCGGCGACGAAATCCCTGGGTGCTGGAATATATAGCGCGATCAGGTTCCCGAGCGTCGCGGCGGCAATCATGGTGTAGACCACGGGTTTCAGCGTACCGTCGTAGAAAAGCCCGGAAACCAGCCCCAGCACGCTGCCGAAGAGGAATACCGACACGTTCATCAGCGACACCGCGCTGCCGCTGAGCCGATCGAAGTAGGCCAGATACAGGCCCTGAACCGAAGGATTGATCATGCCGCCCGCGCCGACGCTGACGGCCAGCAGGGCGGTGAATGCCCAGATGGGCAGATCGGCTACGCTGACGCCAACCGTCATCAGCACCACGGCCAGAAACTGCAGCAGACGGCTGGTGCGCCACAGATGGTAGGGGGCAATACGGTGGATGAGCCTGGACGTCACCAGGGTGAACAGCATCATCACCAGAATGTTGACGCCGAAATAGACGGCAAACCATTTTTCCGGGATGTCGAAGTACTCGAGGTAGATGAAGGACGCGTTGGTGATGAAGACGAAGGTTGCCGACATCAGCAGGCCCTGGGTAAATATGTAGCGCAGCGGAAGGTGCCGGCCGTCCACCCGACGAGTCAGCACCTCTCTGTACTGGGGGAGGATGTTGCCCAGCTGCAGCTTGCCCGGAGCCTGGGTGGCCGTCTCGGGAACCGGCAGAAAGGCGATCAGAACGACGACGCCGTACAGGGCCAGGAAAACGAAGATGCTTTCCCAGCCCCAGCTGAGCAGCAGGGTGCCGATGGCCGGCGCGAGCAGGGGGGCGCTGAGCATCACCAGCATGACCACCGGGAACCGTTTTGCGGCCTCCATTGGCTCGTACGCGTCTCGCACCATGGCCAGGCAGATGACCGTGGCGAAGCCGCCGCCGATTGCCTGCAGCACGCGACCGGCGATGACTGCCGAGATAGACGTGGCTGAGGCGATGAACAGCGACGCAGCGCAGAACACTACCAGGCCGATGATGCCGATTCGACGGCGGCCGATCTGGTCCGATACGGGCCCGCCGAACAGCTGGCCGAAGGCGAAGCCGAACAGGTAGGCGCTGAGCGTGCCGTTGATGGACACGACGTCGGCGTTCAGGCTGGAGGCCATCATCGGCATCGCCGGCAGGTAGGTGTCGATGGCGAAAGGGCCGATGGCCACCATAGACGCGACGAACACGATGAAATAGCTCGGCAAGCCCTGTACCCGGGCGGTGTTGGCCACGGTGGTCATCCTGTTGTCAGGTGAGATGGATCAACGCGGTCCGTTGCAAGCTGAATCTGGACGCCGTTAGCCGGCCGGTGCGGGTTGAGTTGCTGATTGAAGCGGGGCCGACTATAGCAGGTTTCGCTTTCGCGGATGCTTCGCGGGCTGCTTCACCCCGCCGTGTCCGAGCGCGCCGATGCTGTTAGAGTGATTCGGCAATCACGCTGCCAATCACGCTGCAAGGAGGGGAGAAAATGGCGCTTCCGCAGGATATCAGTCCGGTCAATCCGGAACTCATGGATACGCTGGTCAAGGCCAGAGACACGGCCTGGATCGAGCAGGAACCGGGCATGTCATACATCAAGGTGCTCTGGACAGGCTCCGAGAGCGGTACCTGGGCCGTGCTGCTCAAGTGGAACAAGGGCTTCGTCGCCGCCCCGCACAAGCATCTGGGCGCTTCACATACGTTCATCCTCAAGGGCAAGCTGGGGGTGCGGGACGGGGTGCTGGACGCCGGCGACTACGTCTACGAACCCAACGGCATGGTGCACGGAGCGACCACCGCGCTGGAAGATACCGAGTATCTGTTCATCTGTGAGGGTCCGGTGCTGTTCTACGATGACGACGGCTTCACCAGCTACCTCAGCTGGGAACAGCTGGTCCGGTTGCAGGAGGCGGAGGCGGAGAAGGCCCAGTCCGCCGGCTAGCTTGCCGGCGCGACCAGCTTGGCCAAACCACCGGGCGACAGGATTTCGATCCAGTAGCCGTCCGGGTCGCGAATGAAAGCCAGACCCTTCATGGAGCCGTCGTCGGGACGCTTCACGAAGTCGATGCCCAGCTTTTCGAAGCGCTCGCAGGCGGCGTACACGTCGGGTACCGAAACGCCGATATGGCCGAAGCCCCGGGGATCCGCGTTGCCGTCGTGGTAGTGGAACTCCGCTTCTGATTCGGTACCCCAGTTGTGGGTCAGCTCCACCAGCGCCGGCTGTGCGAACACCCAGCGTGCCCGCTCCGCTTTGTCGCTTGGTGGTGCCTCGTCCGGGTAACCCATGAAGTACAGGGTGAAGCGCATCTCTTCGAAATCGTAGCGGTCCAGCAGGGTCATGCCCAGGACGTCGCGGTAAAAGGCGACAGATGCGTCCGGGTCCTTGATACGGAGCATGGTCTGATTCAGCACGTAGCCGGTGGTTTCGGTCATTGCCGTTTGCGCTCCAGCGCAGATTCCTTGAATGCCGGTTAGAGTAGAGGAAAAGGGAGGGCTTGTGCAGCGGTAACGGCACGTTCAGACGTAGGGGCTTCCTTTGAGCGTTTTCTGAAGCTTCTTTGCCATCGTAATGACTTTCCTGTGGGTGTAGCCCGTGGTGACGGAGGCCAGAATCAGACACAGGTCCAGCTTCACCACCGTGGTGGTGACATCGCCGGGCGTTTTCAGAAACCAGGAAGATGTGAGGATGGGATTCACCTGCCGGTATACGATGGCGCTCAGCAGATCAACGTCCACCCAGTCGACGAATTCCGACTCGCTGTGGATCTGCTCGATTGCCCTGCGGTAGGTGTTCATGCGGATGCGGGTGAACACCTCGGAGCTCTTCGAACGTCTCGAGCTGAGTATGGGGCCCAGAGCTTTGGCGTAGGCCATGTTGTCCCGGGTCGTCTTTCCAACGGTGTCGATGATGTAGAACAGACGGTCTATGCCGCGAGCGATGTCGGCCTCGTCGATCTGCTGGTAGGCGTGGCGGAAGCGTTCCTCCACTGCGGCACGCAGCAGCTTTTCCTTGCTTTCGAACTGATGGTACAGGGTTTTAGGCGCGACGCCGCTCGCCTTGGCGAGATCTCGCATGGTCACCCCGTCATAGCCGCGCTCGGTAATCAGCTCGCGGGCCGCCGCCAGGATATTCTCCCGTCGGCGGATCTGTCGTTCCGTAAGTTTCTTCTCCGTTGGCGTTTTCAAGGGCGAAGCCGGTCCCGTTGTCAGTCCTTGAGCCTGCGTGCGTAAAGGTCGAACACAATGTCCCAGACCCGCTCGGCTGCGGGCTCGGAGTAGGCGGGCCGTTGGGGAAAGCAGAAGCCGTGCTCGGTGTCCGGGTGGGTTTCAATGACGTAGGTGACCCCGGCGGCGTCCAGCGCGGCGCTCAGGTCGGGAATCACGTTTTCTTCTACGTACGGATCGTGAGCAGCGAAGCCGAGATAGAGCTCGCCTTTGATCTTGCCAGCAAGCTTGTGGGGCGAGTCGTCCTGATCGGTGACGATACGCACGCCGTAAAGCGATGCGGCGGCTGCGATTCGATCGGGAAAGGAACCCGCTGCCGCAACCACGAACTGGCCGGACATGCAGTAACCGATGACGCCGGTTTTTTCCGTGGCCTTAGGCTCGCCAGCCAGATAGTCGAGCATGCCGCCGGTATCACGCATGATCATCCCGTCCTTTGGAAAGGTCGAAGCGGACCTTGCCGTCGCGGTAATACAGATCCGGCAGCACGCTGAAATAGCCCTGGGACGCGATGCGTCGTGAAAAATCCCTCAGCTCCTCGCGAATGCCGGGTACGTCCATGTAGAGGATGACCGGAGGAAAAGGACCCTGGCCATCGGGATGGGCGACGAAACACTCCATCTGGCCATCCGGGGTGGTCACGTCGACGTGGAATTCCTGCATGCTCACCGCTCCTGATTCCGTGTTCAAATTTACCACACGTTATACTAACCGCGCTGGCAGATGCCACAGAAGAAGCTACAGAAGAAGCGGGGCATCCTCAGTGTGCTTCACGAACGCGGGGGGGCGCAGTAAGGTAGTCGAATCACTCAGGGAGAAAGAGCATGTCCAGAGAGCAGCTGGTCGCCATGGCCAAGCAGAATATGCAGTACGCGGACGCGGGGACCGTGGAGCAGGAGCCGGACGTTTACAAGGTTGCTGCGGCCAACTACTACGACCCGGATCGCTTCGTAGAGGAGAAGGCGAAAGTATTCCGCCGCATGCCCCTGGTGCTGGCGCCCAGCGCGGAGCTGCCGAAGCCGGGGGACTACAAGGCCATGGAGGCCGTGGGCATGCCGGTGCTGCTGACCCGTGGCCAGGACGGTGTCGTCCGCGCGTTCATCAACAGCTGCAGCCACCGCGGCACTGCGGTGGTTCTGGACGGCACTGGCAATCGCCGGAAGTTCGTCTGCCCTTATCACGGCTGGACGTTCACCCAGGGCGGGGAGCTGGTGGGCATTGCCGCCGAGGACGACTTCGGCGCCATCGACAAGTCCGAGTACGGCCTCACGCCGCTGCCGGTGCAGGAGCGGGCTGGCCTCGTCTGGTGCATTCTGGATCCGGCATCGGATCTCAGCTTCGATGCCTTCCTCGGCGGCTACGATGACATGCTCGCCCATTTCGGTCTGGAGAACTGGCACCTGTTCTCCAAGCGGACCATTCGCGGGCCGAACTGGAAGATCGCCTACGACGGTTACATGGATCTCTACCATCTGCCGGTGCTGCACAAGAACACCATCGGCGCCAGCGCGTCCAACCAGGCCCTCTACTATCCCTGGGGCCCGCACCAGCGGGTGATCTCACCGAATCGGCAGGAGGACCTGGCGAGCGTCCCGGTCGAGGACTGGCCGTCGGAGGTGCTGATGGTCGGCGTCTGGACCATTTTCCCGCACATCTCCATCGCCTCGTTCCGCGGCGGCGGGCGCAGCATCATGCTGTCCCAGCTGTTTCCCGGCGAGACCGTGGACGAATCCTTCACCACCCAGTACTACATCATGGAAGAGGCGCCGGACGCGGAGCAGGCGCAGGAAGCGGAGGCCATGTTCGATCTGCTGGAGAAGGTGGTGGAGGAAGAGGACTACGCCACCGGTTTCCTGCAGCAGCGGGCGCTGAAATCCGGCGGTCGCAAGCATGTGCTGTTCGGCCGCAACGAGGGGGGTGGCCAGCGCTTTCACGCCTGGGTGGACCGGCTGCTGGAGACGCCGGATGAAGACCTAAACAGGCTGTTTTCCGGGGTCAACGAGTGAGCGGATCTGCGGCCGCGATTGAAGCTCGAGAACATCCGAAAAAGTTTGTCGACGTGCTGGGTCACCGAATGGCCTACGTGGAAATGGGCGAGGGTAAGCCCATCTTCTTTCAGCACGGCAACCCCACGTCGTCCTATCTGTGGCGCAACGTCATGCCTCACGTCCAGGATCTGGGCCGCTGCATCGCCCTGGATCTCATCGGCATGGGCGGCTCTGACAAGCTCCCGGACTCAGGGCCGGACCGCTACACGTTCGTCGAGCATCGGCAGTATTTCGATGCGGCGCTGGAGGCTCTGGGCGTAACGGACAACGTTACGCTGGTGATCCACGACTGGGGGTCTGCCCTGGGGTTCGACTGGGCGCGGCGGCATCCGCACGCGGTCAAAGGCATTTGCTTCATGGAGGCCATCGTGCTGCCCATGACCTGGGACACCTGGCCCGAGGCGGCACGCGGCGTATTCCAGGGCTTCCGCTCACCGGCAGGGGAAGAGATGGTGCTGGAGAAGAACGTCTTCGTGGAGGCGGTGCTTCCGGGGTCGGTGCTGCGCGACCTGACCGAAGAAGAAATGGCCGTGTATCGCCGACCGTTTCAGAATGCGGGTGAAGATCGGCGTCCTACGCTGACCTGGCCACGACAGATACCCCTGGAGGGCGAGCCCTCGGACGTGGTGGCCATCGTTCAGGACTACGCTGACTGGCTCGCCGAGGCGCCGTTGCCCAAGCTGTTCGTGAACGCCGATCCCGGTGCGATACTCACCGGCGAGCAGCGGGAATTCTGTCGCCGCTGGCCGAATCTCACGGAGGTGACGGTCAACGGCAATCACTTCGTTCAGGAGGATTCTCCGGACGAGATCGGCCAGGCTTTGAAAGCCTGGATGCAAGCCAACGGGTTGGGGTGAGAGCAATGTCGAACTACGACACCGAAGATGGGGCGCGGCTCTTCTACCGCGTCCAGGGAAAAGACGCGGGGCAACCGCCGCTGATTCTGGTGCACGGCTGGTGTTCGAACCTCACCCATTGGGACCCGGTGGTCAGGCACTTCGGCCGTCGGCACCGCATATTGCGTATCGATCGTCGCGGCATGGGTCGCTCCACCACGACAGGCTCGGGGCATACGGCGGAGCAGCACGCGGCCGACATCTCGGAAATCGCCAAGCTGGAGGGTTTCCGGGGTGCGGTAGTGATCGGCCATGCCGGAGGTGGCCCGACGACGCTCGAGCTGTCGCGCAGTTTTCCGCGCCTGGTGAAGGCGACGGTCATGGTGGACTCCGGCATGTATCCGCTGCCGCGGCTGGGCAATGCGAACAGCGCCTTCGGCGCCGTGCTTGGGGGCATGATCGACGCGCTGTCCGGCCCGAACGGGCGGCGGGCGTTCCGTCAGATGTACTCCGGGTACTTCGGATCCAAGTGTGACCGCGCCGTTTCCCGCCAGGCGGTGTCCGAAGCCGCGAAAACCCCGCTGCCGGTGGCCATCGACGAGCTGCATGGCATGGCCGTGAGCACGGAAAAGATGGCGGACGGCATCCGCAAGCCCGTGCTCTGGCTTACCGCGGCCGTGGTTGATCAGGACTACATCCGCAAGCACCTGGCCAACGTGCAGTTTGCGGAGGTGGTGGGATCCGGGCACTTTCCTCAGCTCGAGGTGCCGGCGCAAACCAACGCCATGATCGAGACGTTCATCGCCCAGCTTTAACGCTGGTTGGCTTTATTGCTGGCCAGCCGTAGCGCGGTCTCAATCGCCTTTTGCGAAGGCCTGGAATTCCGCCTCGAAGTCCGGATGCCAGCGGGACAGAGCCGGTCGGTTGCGGATCAGGTCGTCGGCCGCCCACTGCACGCGCCGGTTGTCCATCTCTCGACTGACGTCGTTGTCTGGGCACATGATGTAGAAGTCGCCCTTGCCCAAGCGGGTCAGCAGCTCGTCCACCACCTGCTCCGGCAACCAGGCCGCCGGCGGTTTTTCCGGAACGTGGCGGCGGATCAGGCCCGTGTAGGTGAAGCCGGGCACCAGCAGGTGAGCGCTGACCTGGCACCCCTCGGTGTTGCGCAGCTTGTGGGCAAGACTTTCCGTCAGCGCTTTGACGCCGGCCTTGGTGACGTTGTATGCGGCGTCCCCGGGCGGGTTGGTGATGCCCTGTTTGGAGCCGGTGTTGACGATAGCGCAGGGGGTTGCCTGCTGGATCATGGCCTCGGTGAAGGTGTGCACGCCGTTGATGACGCCCCACAGATTGATGCCCATTACCCGCTGCCAGCCTTCGTAGTGGTCCCAGGGCCCGCCGCCGGGTCCGGTGCCGGCGTTGTTCATCAGCACGGCAACTTCCCCGAAGCGTTCGTACGTCTGCAGCTTCAGGTGGGCAACCTGTTCGATCTGCGATACGTCCGTCTCAACGGCGAGCACGGCATTCTGCCCGCGTGGTGACGCCGCGGCGATCTCCGAGGCAGCCGTCTGCAGCGAATCGACGTCGACGTCGGCAATGCAGACGTTCATCTCCAGCTCGGCGTAGCGCTTGGCGGCGGCAAGCCCGATGCCGCTGGCACCGCCGGTAATGACGGCCGTTCGGCCCGGGACGAGGGCGGGGTGGTTGGGCATGGGGGTCCTCCGAAGGGAAATCGGTAAAGGTAGCGGCTGGGCTGGCTCCCGGCCAGTCGGTGCGCGCTGACGTAACAGCCCGCTGCTGATAAGCTCCGGGCCGGGAGGGAAGCTCTATGAGTATTTCGCATCAGGCCGTTTCCCATCAGCGATTGTGGGAGCGTTTCGGGAACCTCAGCTACCAGGACCTGCCGGAGGACGTCGGGACCCTGGCGGGCCAGTGTATTCTCGACTGGTTCGCCTGCGCCCTTGCCGGCAGCCTTGAGCCGCTGGCTGAGATTCTGAGGGCCGAGTTTGCCGACGTGAGAGGCTCCTGCACGGTCGTGGGCACCGCGATGCGCACCATCCCCACCGTTGCGGCGCTGATCAATGGCGCTACCAGCCACGCGCTGGATTTCGACGATACCAGCACGGTGATGGGCGGGCATCCGACGGTGCCCGTATTTCCGGCGGTGCTGGCGCTGGCCGAGGCGCGAGGCGCGTCCGGCGCCGAGCTCATTACCGCTCTTGTGGTGGGCGCGGAGGTCGAAGGTCGTCTGGGTTCCGCCATCGGCGGCAAGCACTATGCCCGGGGCTGGCACGTCACCTCCACCATGGGCGTGTTCGGCGCCGCGGCGGGGGCCGCACGCCTGCTTGGTCTGAATGCCGAGCGGTTCGGCCATGCCATGGGTCTGGCCGCGTCTCAGGCCAGCGGCCTGAAAGCCAACTTCGGCACCATGACCAAACCGTTTCATGCCGGTCACGCCGCGGAGCGGGGGTTGCTTTCCGCCAGGTTGGCGGCCAGGGGCTACACCGCCAATCCCGAAGCTTTCAGCGCGCGTCAGGGGCTGGTGGAAGCGGCTGGAACCGGCACCATCGACGAGGAGCGTCTGGCAGGGATGAACGATGGCTGGATCATCCGGCATACGCTGTTCAAGTATCACGCCGCCTGCTATCTGACCCACGCCGCCATCGAAAGCGCGCTGCGCCTGCGGGCCTCGGTCGCCCTGGAAGAGGTGGCCGCGGCGACGGTGACCGTGCACCCGAGCCTGCTGGACGTGTGCGGGATCCCGGCGCCGCAAACCGGGCTCGAGGCCAAATTCAGCCTTGCCGGAACCACCGCCATGGCGCTGCTTGGCATGGACACCGCTGACCCTGCCACCTTTGTCGATGCGCTGGTCCAAGGCGAGGCGTTGCAGCGGTTGATCCGTCTGGTACGTGTCGAGACCGACAGAAACCTGTCCCAGACCCAGGCGGTGGTAGAGCTGGAAGATAGAGCACAGCGGTCCTTCCGCGCGGAACATGACAGCGGTGTCCCCGCCAGCGATCTGGCCGCTCAGGGGGCCAGGCTGCACGAGAAGTTTCTCGGCGTTGCCGGCGTTGCTGTGGGAGGCGATGCGGCAGGGTTGGAGCAGAAGCTCCACGCGCTGCCGGGCGTTGACGATGTCCGGAGCGCGCTGCCCTGGTGAGCCGGCTCTTGACGATTGAACGGCGCAAGCCAACAGGAGGAGAAAAATGAGTCTGGTAATGCCGACGTCACAGCAGTGGGCGGCCGACTGCGCGGCAGACGGAGAGTTCCGGCTGGCTGCCCGACACTGGACAGGCGGGCTGCGCCTGATTATCGGCGGAAAAGTGCTGGCCCTGTCGTTGGCCGACGGCGCCGTCAGCGGGGGTGATGCGGCCGCCAGCGAACTCGAGCCCGGGGACAACGTGCTGGAGTTCGAAGCCTCTCAGTATCTCTGGGAGAAACTCCTGGCGGCTGTTCCGCCCAGGCTCCACAACGACATCGGCCCGCTGCTGTCCAGCGGGCTGATCCGTCGCGGTGACAGGCTGCTGCACGCTCAGTACTTCCCGGCGGTGATGCGCGCCATCGAGCTGCTGCGACCACCCGGCGTTGTACCTTCGGCCCTTCGGGACGAGAGCGGGGCTGCCCATCGCATCGACGCGCCCGTGGGACGCTATGTGCACCTGGAGCTGGGCGGCCATGACCACAGGATCTACTTCGAAGAGGCAGGCAGCGGCATACCGCTGCTGCTGCAGCATACCGCCGGCAGTCACGGCAGCCAGTGGCGGCACCTGTTCGAAGTGCCGGAGATCACCGACCACTTTCGCCTGATCGCCTACGATCTGCCGTTTCACGGCAAATCACTGCCGCCGGTGGGCAAGGAATGGTGGGCCGAACCCTATGAGCTGGAGGGCGCTTTTCTGCGTTCCGTGCCGGTGAGCCTGGCGCACGCGCTGGCGCTCGAGGATCCAGTCTTCATGGGCTGCTCTGTCGGCGGCCTCCTGGCCCTCGATCTGGCGCTGCATCATCCGGACCTGTTTCGGGCGGTGATCTCTCTGGAAGGCACCCTGAACATCGAGGACGAGCTGTCGAGCTTTCCCGAGTTCTGGCACCCTCAGGTGAGCAACGAGTACAAATCGCGACTCATGGACGGGCTGATGTCTCCGACGTCGCCCGTGGCGTACAGAAAGGAGACGACCTTCGTCTACGCCTCCGGATGGCCGCCACTTTTCATCGGTGACCTCCATTACTACATGAAGGACTACGATCTCCGCGACAAGGCGTCCGACATCGACACCAGCCGCATCGGTGTGCACATTCTTTCCGGCGAGTACGACTGGAGCGGCAGCGCGGAGCTGGGAAAAGCCGCCCACGAAGCCATTCCCGGCTCGACCTGGCGGCAGATGGACGGCGTGGGCCATTTCCCGATGTCGGAGAACCCCGTCGAGTTCGTAGAGCATCTGCTGCCGGTACTGAAGCAGATTCGCGGCTCAAAGTAGACGGTGGAGTTCGTGGCAGCATCGTCGACCCTCGAGTCTGGTGACAGGTCAGACGTTTCTTCGATACTTTCAGTCCGAAAGTTGTTTTCGAACCTGACCGGGTTGCGTACCATCATGCAAGCAGTTGGCCGGCGTCACGCGATCGCGCGCGGGCTGAGCGCAGAATCATTACAAGGGGAGCTGATCCATGCGGCTATCTGGCACCGACGCGTCATTCGTCTACACGGAAACGGCGAGCGGACCTACGCACGTATCGTCGATTTTCGTCGTCGATGGTGAGGTGCCGTTCGACAGTATTTTCGAGCACGTGCAGGCAAGGCTTCACCTGCTGCCGCGTTTCCTGAATCGTATGCAGTTCGTTCCGTTCAATCTTGCCCATCCGAAGTGGGTGAAAGATCCGGAATTCGATCTCCACAATCACTTGCTGCTGCGCACTATTCCGCCGGAATCGACCCTGGAAGATGCCATCGATGCCGCCATGGAAATGAACGAGCCGATGCTCGATCGGTCCCGGCCTCTCTGGAAACTCTGCGTTGTCGAAGGCGTTCCAGGGAAGACGCTGCTCCTGCAGAGCATCCACCATGCAATGATCGACGGCGTCTCGGGCGTGGAGCTTTCCACCATCCTGTTTGACCTGGACCCCAATGCCGGGGAGCCCACTCCGCCTGGCGAACCCCTGCAGGCTGAGCCGCTGCCTTCCTCTGGGGAGCTCTTGAGCGAAGCGATCCGCGAAAACTTCGACCAGATGAGAAGCCGTTTCGGCAGCGACAGCGACAGCGGCAGCCCGTCCGGCGAGCGCCGCCAGCTGATGGCTACGGCGACGCAGCTGCTGCTCAATTTCGTTCTCCGGCCGGCCATCACCGCGCCGTTCAACGCAGGGCTCGTGGGCCCTAAACGTCGATTTCGCTGGATACAGCACGACTTCAGCGAAGTGCGGGATGTTCGGCGCAGCCTTGGCGGCACCATCAACGACGTCGTGCTCACGGTGGTATCCGAAGCGGTGGCTCGCTACATGCAGGATCGCGGGGTAGACGTCGAAGACAAATTCCTGCGCATCGTTTGCCCTGTGAGCGTTCGGCGGGAAGACGAGATGGGCGCCATCGGCAATCGGGTCTCCGGCATCTTTCCGGTCGCCCCCGCCTGGCCCATGGACGTTGTCGAGCGCCTGACGCAGATATGCCGGGAAACCCAGCGCATCAAGGCCGCTGATGAGGCCAAGGCGCTCACGCTGCTGATGGAGCAATCCAGCGACATGCCGCCCATCGCCATGGCGCCCACCCAGCTGGTCGGCACCTCATTCGACCCAACGGCGCTAGCGGCGCGTCTGCCCTTGCCCGTGTTTCCGCAGCTGGGCGCGCAGATTCCCAATGTCGGCTTCAACTTCACCTGCACGAACGTTCCCGGCGTCCAGGTGCCGCTGTATCTGCTCGGCCACGAGATCGTGGACAACGTTGGCGTCCTGCTGCTGACCGCTAACCTCGGCCTCGGGATCGCCATCCACAGTTACAACAAGAAGCTCTTTTATGCCTTTCTCTGCGAGCCGCGCCTGCTGCCGGACCTCGAGGATCTGGTGGAAAAGGCGGATGCAGTCTTCAGGGAAATGCAGGCCGCGGCGCGTCACAAAGAGGCGAGCCAGGCAGCGAGTTGAGCCGCCTTCTGAGCAGCTAAACAGGGAGAAAATCATGTCATTGGAAGAAACTACCGCCGGCTATCCCCGGACCATTACGCTGTCCTCGGGCACCTCTATCGAGCTGCGCATGATCACAGGTGCGGATCGGAACGCGATTCTCGAGTTCGCCCGCAGCTTGCCGGAGGAAGACCTGCTGTTCCTCCGCGTCGACCTCACCGAACCCCAGAACGTGGATGAGTGGATCAGACGTATCGAGAGCGGTCAGTCCGCGGCGATTGCCGCCTACGAAGGCGAACGACTGGTGGGTTATGCCAAGCTGCACCGGGAAACCGCGCGCTGGACCCGGCGTCTGGGCGAGCTGCGGGTCAACGTCAGCCCCCACCTTCGCGGCAAAGGGCTCGGTCGCATACTGACCTCCCATATCTTCGATATCGGACAGGCCATGGGCCTTCGTAAGCTCACTGCGCACATGATCGCGGATCAGCATGGCGCCCAGGCTGCGTTTCGTCGGCTCGGATTCGTTCCGGAAGCGCTGTTGGCCGATTACGTGGAAGACGGCAATGGCAAGCCCAGAGACCTGGTGATCATGTCCCACGACATCGACGGGCTGACCGAGTTCGTTGGCACGCCGCTGCGGGCGTGATCAGGCGCTGCGTAGAACGTCCCAAATCGTTTCCAGCCGGGCTTGCGCGCTCTGCATTTCCAGGATGCCTTGCATCGCGTCGGCGTCGAAGCGCAGAAATTGAAAAATTCTGAAGCTGTAATCGGCCGGTTCGAGTGAAGCCCAGTCGGGTTCGCTCAGCTGGCGGGCCAGCTCCGGGTTCTGCGTTTCTACAAGCCCAATCAGTCGCTCGTTGATGGAGGCCTGCAGCGCCTTGCTGTCGGTGCTCGCTGTCGGAGGCTCTGTATCCTCCAATGCCGTGCAGGCAACGATGCGGTACGGTAGCGACTGAAGCTCGTCCATCAGGGTGAGCCGCTGACGCACCCTTATTGCTGCGACGATGCGACCGTCCGAGGTCGTTTCCACGATCTCGCACGGCCCCGCCGAGAAGACTTCGCGCGGCTTGTATGTGGCCTGATTTGAGCTCAGGGCCTGCTCCAGCGTCTGCGCTCGCGTCTGCGCCCGCGCCTGTTGCTTTTGGGGCTGGTGGATCGTTTTTACGGTGTGGCAGACGCCGACCATCCGGTCGTCGCTCACGCAGTCGTGAATGAGTTGTCGGTAACGCGGCTCGAAGACGTGCAAAGGCAGAACGGTGCCCGGAAATGCCACCACGTTGGGGATGGGGAAAAGGGCGACGCTGATTTCGCCGGCGCTATCCGACATCTGAATAACCCTCAGGGGCTGGCGTTTTTCTGTCTGAATGCATTAGCGGAGTTATCCACATTTCGAGTCAACTGCGCGTGAAAGCTAACCCTGGATGGGTATTGCTATCCTTAAACCGTCCGGGTATTTCACGTTATACTTCCGCGATTGTATTAGCCTGTCCCGTGGAGTTGCAGCCGATGGAAAATCTCGATTCGTTTCGCCAGGAAGTTCGCCATTGGCTGGAGGCCAATTGTCCCGCAGGGTGCCGGCAGCCGGACAACGTGATGCCGGACGTGGTCTGGGGCGGCCGTCGCCAGGTATTCGAGCACGAGGACGTGCAGGTCTGGCTCGAGCGCCTGATCGAGCAGGGCTGGACGGTGCCCTCGTGGCCGAAGGAGTATGGAGGCGCCGGGCTTTCGAAGGATGAAGAGAAAGCGCTGCGGGAGGAAATGCACGACTTCGGCACCCGATCGCCGCTGTTTTCGTTCGGCATCGGCATGCTGGCGCCAGCGCTCATGGAGTTTGCCAGCGAGGAACAGAAACGCGAGCATCTTCCCAGGATCGCCCGCGGCGAGATCCGCTGGTGCCAGGGCTACAGCGAGCCGGGCGCCGGCTCGGATCTCGCCGGCCTGCAGTGCCGGGCGGTGCGCGATGGCGATCACTACGTGGTGAACGGCCAGAAGATCTGGACCTCGGACGCCGACGTTTCCGACTGGATTTTCTGCCTGGTGCGTACCAACACGGAAGTGCCGAAGCACGAGGGCATCAGCTTTCTTCTCATCGATATGGAGACGGAGGGCGTCTCGACGTCCCCCATCGAGCTCATCAGCGGTTCGTCCCCCTTCTGCCAGACGTTCTTCGACAACGTGCGGGTGCCGGCGGGCAATCTGATCGGCGAGGAAAACAAAGGCTGGACCATTGCCAAGCGCCTGCTGCAGCACGAGCGGACCATGCTCGCGGAAGGGCCCCGGGCGTCGTCAGCCGGCGGGCAGCGGAAATCGCTGCTGGATGTGGCTCGCGATGCCATGAACGCGCCGGAAGGTCCTCTGCCCGACGGTGGCCTGCGTGACGAGCTGGTGCAATTCGAGATGGATCGCCTGTGCTACGGCTCGACCCTGAAGCGCACCATGGATGCTGTCAAAGCCGGCCGGGGGATGGGCCCGGAAAGCTCCATGTTCAAACTCTTTCTTTCCGAGATGAATCAGCGCGGGTCCGATCTGCGTCAGCGCATCGTCGGTACCGACAGCCTGGTGTGGGCGGGAGAAGATTGCCCGGAGGAGGAGCGTCAGATCACCCGCGAGTGGCTCTACGGCAAGGCGTCCACGATCCTCGGCGGCACTTCCGAGATTCAGCTCAACATCATCTCCAAGCGCGTGCTTGGCCTGCCCGACTAGCGCTGGAGGATAGTCATGTCACTGATACTTACCGAGGAACAGGAGCTGCTGAAAGACAGCGCTCGAAGTTTTGTTGCCGACAACTGGGGCGTCGGCGAGCTGCGCAAGCTGCGTGATGTGCGGGACGGCCCGGGCTACGACGCCGACCTCTGGCAGCAGATGGTGGCGCTCGGCTGGGCGGCCATCCCCTTTCCGGAATCCTGCGGCGGGCTGGGTCTGGGCTATGCGGAGCTGGGCGTTGTGCTGGAAGAGCTGGGCAGAGGGCTGGTGGTTTCGCCGCTGCTGTCCAGCGTGGTCCTGGGCGGCGGCGCTGTTCACCTTGGCGGCTCTGAAGCGCAGCAGCAGGCGCTGTTGCCGGGGGTTTGCGACGGCTCCAGGCTGCTTTCGCTGGCATATCAGGAAACCCCGCGCCACGATCCCTACGCCGTTGAAACCCAGGCCGTGCCGTCCGGCGACGGCTATCGGCTGGCGGGACGCAAGGTGTTGGTGCTGGACGGCACCGCGGCGGATCTGCTGGTCGTTGCGGCCCGGACCGCCGGTGCTTCCGGAGATCGGGACGGCCTGACGCTGTTCCTGGTGGACCCGACTGCTGCCGGCGTCACGGTCAAGCGTAACGTGCTGCTGGACAGCCGCAGCGCGGCCAACATCGAGCTGAAAGACGTGGAAGTCGGTGCTGATTCGGTGCTGGGAACGCCGGGGCAGGGTGCCGAGATCCTGGACGAAGTGTTCAGCCGGGCGGCCGTTGCCCTGTCTGCAGACATGGTTGGGGGCATTCAGGAGTCTTTCGACATCACGCTCGAATACCTGAAGGTGCGCGAGCAGTTCGGCGCCAAGATCGGCTCCTTTCAGGGGCTCAAGCATCGGGCAGCCCGCTGGTTCTGCGAGGTGGAACTCAGCAAGTCAATCGTTCTCGAGGCGCTGCGCGCCATCGACGAGGGACGGCAGGAGCGGGCCGAGCTGGCCAGCGCCTGCAAAGCCCGCGCGTCGGACGCCTTTCGCTTGTCGGGAAAAGAAGGTATACAGATGCACGGAGGGATGGGCGTCACCGACGAGGCAGATATCGGCTTCTTCATGAAGCGCGCCAGGGTTTCAGAGCTGCTGTTGGGCGACTCTGTGTTCCATCGAAATCACTTTGCACAAATCCGGGATTTTTAGCCGGGGTGCTCTGTAACTTTACCGTTTCAATTCATGAGGGAGATGAGGAGGCTGTATGAATGCACAGGTTTCCATAAACGAGAGCGTCCTGGAGCTGACCAGTGACGGCCCGCGTCTGAAGGGCATGCGCTGTAAGAATTGCGGCAACCACGTTTTTCCGTATCAGGGCGGCTGTCCCAAATGCACCGGCAGCGATGTGGAGCCGGTCCTGCTGGGCACCCACGGCACCCTGTGGGCCTGGACCATCCAGGGCTTTCCGCCGAAGGCTCCCCCCTACCTGGGCGAGACGGATCCGGACAAGTTCAAGCCTTATGGCGTTGGCTATGTGGAGCTTCCGGGCGAGGTGAAGGTAGAGGCGCGGCTCACCGAGTCCGACCCCACCCGGCTCAAGATTGGCATGGAAATGGATCTGACCGTGGTGCCGCTTTCCAAGGACGACGACGGCAACGATTTAGTGACGTTTGCATTTTCCCCATCCAGTGAAGGAGACGCGTAATGAGTGAGGTAGCAATTGTTGGCATAGGCATGCACGAATTCGGCCGCCACGAAGGTGTTTCCGGCATGGAGCAGGGGGCCATTGCGGTTCGCCGCGCGTGCGCCGATGCCGGAGTAGAGTGGAAAGACGTTCAGTTCGCCTTCGGCGGCAGCAGCGCGGCCGGCGCGCCGGACACCATGGTGTCGCAGCTGGGCCTGACAGGATTGCAGTTCATCAACGTGCAGAACGGCTGTGCGACTGGCGGGTCGGCGCTGTTTTCCGCGTACAACACCATCATGTCTGGCGCCTATGACCTGGGCATCGCCATTGGCTTCGACAAGCACGAGCGTGGCGCTTTCCGGGTGGAGACCAAGGCCCGGACAGGTCGGGACTGGTATGGCGGCAGCGGCATGGCGCTTACCACTCAGTTTTTCGGCATGAAGATCAACCGCTACATGCAGGAAAACGACATCAGCCAGCGTACCCTGGCCCGGGTTGCGGCCAAAGCGATGCGCAACGGCTCGATGAACCCCATGGCCTGGCGGCGCAAGGCGCTCACCGAGGAGGAAGTGCTGCAGTCGCAGATGCTGTCCTACCCGTTGACCCAGTACATGTTCTGCTCGCCGGGCGAGGGTGGCGTGGCGCTGATTCTGGCGCGGGCCGATCAGGCCCACAAGTACACCAAGAACCCCGTCTACCTGCAGTCCGCGGTGGTCCGGTCCCGTCGCTTCGGCAGCTTCGAGGTGCTGGCTCCGTCTTTGTCGCTGGAATATGGCGAAGGTCCCACGGTCGATGCGTCGAAAGCCGCGTTCGAGCAGGCGGGCATCGGCCCGGATGACATCGATCTGGCTCAGCTGCAGGATACGGAGTCCGGCGCGGAGGTCATGCACATGGCCGAAAATGGCTTCTGCGAGCATGGCCAGCAGGAGAGCATGCTGGAGAAAGGTGAGACGGAGATCGGTGGGCGTTTTCCGGTGAATACCGATGGCGGCTGTCTGGCGAACGGTGAGCCCGTCGGGGCTTCCGGCCTGCGGCAGGTTTACGAGAACGTTCTGCAGCTGCGGGGCGATGCCGGACCACGCCAGGTACCCAACGATCCGAAGGTGGCTTATACCCACGTATACGGCGCACCGGGTATCAGCGGCGTTACCATCCTGTCCCGATAGGATCGTCAATTGCGCCTCGACCGGCATTAACTGCCGGTCGTGGCAGATTCCTACCGCTGGTGCTTTCCTTGGTCCAGCAGCGGGGTGTCAGATTGCTCATGTATTATATGCGAAGTTCTTCGTAATCTATTGTTTTAAATAATTATTTTTTGATCACAGCCGAACGGGAAGGGGAGACGACAATGACTGGGAGATTGGAAGGCAAAGTGGCGGCCATCACGGGCGCCTCCAGCGGGTTTGGCGCGGCGTCGGCGCGGCGCTTCGTCGCTGAGGGCTGCAAGGTCGTGCTGGGAGACATCCAGGAGGAAGCGGGCACCGCCCTGGCCGATGAGCTGGGAGACGCGGCGGTTTTCATCAACTGCAACGTCACCAAGGAGGAAGACATCGCCGCCATGGTGGATCTGGCGGTCAGCCACTTCGGCAGGCTGGACATCATGTTCAACAATGCGGGCATCGTCGGCGCCGTCGGACCCATCGACACCACCCCGGCGAACGAGTGGATAGCGACCCTGGATATCCTGCTCAATGGCGTCTTTTACGGCATGAAGCACGCTGCCCGGGTGATGAAGCCACAGAAGTCGGGCTCCATCATCAGCATGTCCAGCACAGCCGGGATCATGGGCGGTCTGGGGCCTCACGCGTACTGCGCGGCCAAGCATGCCGTCGTGGGCATGACAAAGAACATCGGTGCCGAACTGTGCCGGTTCGGCATTCGGGTCAATGCCATCGCGCCGGCGGGCATGGCCACGGCCATGGTTGCCAACGTGAGCACCGGCGACCACACGGCCATCGAGAAAACCAAGCAGGTGCTGGCCGAAGCTTCACCGCTCATCAACCGGCCTGGTATGGCCGAGGACGTGGCCAATGCGGCGCTATGGCTGGGCAGCGACGAATCCGGCTACACCACCGGCCACACGCTGACCACGGATGCAGGCTTCACCACTGGCGCTACCGCTGGGCCGCCCGCGTTCGACGAGTATCAGCCCATGTTCCGTGAGGCCGGCAAGAAGGGGATCTGATTCGAGATCTGAAAAAGATCAGGCCCCCAAAAAATCAAGCAATGGCGCCTGATTGGCGTAGCGCGGCGATCTCCGCCGCGCTCATCCCCGCATCCTTGAGAATCTCGTCGGTGTGCTCACCGGGTTTCGCAGCGGCGCCCGGCACTTGCGGCGGCGTGCGATCGAACCTCGGTGCCGGTGCGGCCTGGACCACGCCGTCCACCTCCACAAATGTGTCGCGAGCCTTGTTGTGGGGGTGCTGAGCGGCCTCGTGGAAATCCAGCACCGGCGCGTAGCAGATGTCGGTGCCCAGCATGATCTCGTCCCACTCGTCCCGGGTTTTCGCCCGGAAGATCTCCCCCAGCGTCTGCTTCAGCGCCGGCCACTGACCCCGGGCCATTTGCCGGGGCAGATCCGGCTTCTCACCCAGGCCGGATTTCTCCAGCAGCAACGCGTAGAACTGCGGCTCGATGGAGCCGACGGAGATGAACTTGCCGTCCCGGGTTTCATAGGTGTTGTAGAAGTGGGCCCCGGAGTCCAGCAGGTTGGTTCCCCGTTCCTGCCACTGGCCGGAATTCATGATGCCGAAGATGGCGTTCATCAGAACCGCCGAGCCGTCGGTCATGGCCGCATCCACCACCTGGCCCTTGCCGGAACGCTCGCGCTCGTAGAGCGCGGCGAGGATGCCGAATGCCAGGAACATGCCGCCGCCGCCGAAGTCTCCTACCAGGTTCAGCGGGGGCACGGGCTTGCCGCTTGCCTCGCCGATGGCGTGCAGCGCGCCGGACAGGGCGATGTAGTTGATGTCGTGGCCGGCTGCCTGGGCCATGGTCCCGGTCTGGCCCCAGCCCGTCATGCGGCCGTAGATGAGACGTGGATTGCGGGCGTGGCAGATCTCCGGGCCCAGCCCGAGCCGTTCGGTAACGCCGGGCCGGAAGCCTTCGATCAGCACGTCCGCCTGGGCGATGAGCTTCAGCACGGTCTCGACGCCTTCGGGGTTTTTCAGGTCCACGGCGACGCTGCGACGGCCCCGCGCCAGGATGTCTACCCGCCCGCCGGCGTCAGCGCCGACGTTGCTGCTGCGATCGATGCGCGTGATCTCCGCGCCCATGTCGGCGAGCATCATGCCGCAGTAGGGGCCGGGCCCGATGCCCTGCAGCTCGATGACCTTCAGACCTGTCAGTGGTCCCATTGTTTTCGTCTCCCCGTGGTGGATGTTGTTGTGTTACGTGGTCGGCACGGCGGCCGTGCCGTCTGTCGGGTCAGCGGACCGCCTCCCAGTAGGTGCGCAGGGCGTCAATGTGGTCCTGGGGCGTCTCCAGCCCGGCGCCCATGCCCCGCATGGAGATGTAGTCGGCGCCGGCCTTTTCCCATTCCTCCACCTGGGCTCGCCAGTTTTCCGGCCCGGCCTGATAGTTGACCATGGCCTCGATCCCGAAACCATCGGCATCGCGGTCGGCCTCTGCAAGGTAGCCCCGGATCTGCTCCAGCCCGGCCAGACCGTCCTTCTGGGCGCCGCCGAAGATGAAGCCGTCGCCAAGGCGTGCGGCGCGTCGGTAGGCGGCCTCGGTAAACCCGCCCAGCCAGATGGGAATCTGCCGCTCCGGCAGCGGCTTCAGGCCCGCGCGTTCTACCCGATGCCATTTACCGGTGTAATCGATGACCGACTCGGCCCAGAGCCTGCGCAGCAGGTCGATCTGCTCTTCCTGACGCCTGCCCCGGGTTCGGTAGTCTTCGTTGAGGCTGTCGTACTCCACGTAGTTCCATCCGGTGCCCACACCCAGCCGCAGACGGCCGCCGGATAGGATGTCGATCTCCGCCGCCTGCTTGGCCACGAGCGCCGTCTGCCGCTGGGGCAGGATGATGACGCCGGTCACCAGCTCCACATTGCTGGTGCACGCGGCAAAGTAGCCGAACAATACGAACGGCTCGTGAAAGTCGTCCTGTTCTGTGTAGGGCCCCCAGAGTTCTGGTTCCCTGTCAGCGTGCTCGGCGCCCAGCACGTGGTCGTAGGCCAGAATGTGGCTGTAGCCGAGACCCTCTGCCGTCTGCGCCCAGTCGCGGAGCACCGTGGGGTCGCTGCCGATCTCCAGATGCGGGAAAACCGCGCCTATCTTCATGTCCCTCTCCCCGTATCTTTTTTCTGTGATTGGACTGTCACCTGCCACCTGATCTTCTACACGAATGATGGGGTAGTATTCAAATGGAAACGGCCAAGCGGCCGACGAAGTTCGTACGAAGTTCGGACGCGGTTCGGAGGAGGGGCAAGCCATGAATCTCGGCAATGTGGTTCGGTTCTGGGCGGGCTGGAATCCCGAAGGTGAAGCACAGCGTACCGGCGGGATCAGCCTGTCCTGGTCCGAGCTGGATGCCGCCACCAACCGTCTGGCCAACGGGCTGTCGGCCCGGGGGATCGGTCATGGCGATCGGGTGGGGATACTCTCCGGCAATCGCCACGAGTATCTGGAGCTGGCCATTGCCGGCTACAAGCTGGGCTCCATACTGGTCCCGCTCAACGTTCGCCTGACCCCGGCTGAGCTCGGCTACATCATCGAGCACGCCGGCTGCCGCGCGGTGGTTGCGGACCCGGATCTGGCCGCGACCGCGGCTGCTGCCCTGGATCACGCCCAGATCCCGGCAGAGCGTTTCGGCTTGGGGGACAACGCAGGCTTTGGCACGCCGTTCGACGACCTGCGCGGTGCCGATCCGGTTGATCCTGAGGCTGAGGTTACCGCGGACCATGTGGCTTACATCTGCTACACAAGCGGCACCACGGGAACCCCCAAAGGCGCCATGCTGAGCCACGGCAACGTGCTGGCGATGGCCCATCACAGCATTCTGGCCGATCGTATCAACGGCAGCTGCCGCAGCTATCTGCCGTTCCCGCTGAGCTTCACCGGCGGTCTGGTCTCCATGTGGGCGCCCGCCTACGTCGGTGGTGCGACCCTGGTGCTGGATGCCGCTGTGGAAGCCGAACGCGCCCTCACGACGATCCAGGACCAGCGCATCACCCATTTCAACGCGGTGCCCGTGATCTGGGAGACGCTGCTTAATCACCCGTCGTTCGGAGATTACGATCTCTCCTCGCTGCGGGTCATCGGGTCCGGTGGGGCCGCCGTTCCCGAGCCCCTGCTGGCGCGCCTGCAGGCGGCGGGGCTGCCCATGAGCCAGGGTTACGGCCTGACCGAAGGATCCGGTAAGAACACCTGGCTGCGCGCCGAAGATTCGGCGCGCAAGATCGGTTCCTGCGGCCGGCCGCTCATGCACACGCGGGTGCGCACCGTGGACGATGATCTGCAGGACGTCGCCGTGGATGCGGTAGGCGAGCTGCTGATCCGCGGTCCGGAGGTGATGCTGGGATACTGGAACGATCCGGCGGCCACCGAACGGACCATCCTGGACGGCTGGCTGCGCACCGGGGACCTGGCCCGTATCGACGCTGAAGGCTTCGTCTACATCGTCGACCGGGCCAAAGACATGCTCATCTCCGGCGGGCTCAACGTGTATCCCGCCGAGATCGAGGCGGTTATTGCCGGCTTTCCCGGCGTCGCCGAATGCGCGGTGATCGGCGTGGCGGACCCGAAATGGGGCGAGACGCCGCTGGCGCTGGTGGGTCCTCTGCCGGGCGTCGAACTGGACAGCGCGCAGTTGCTGGCCCGCTGCCGCGAGCAGCTGGCCGACTACAAGCAGCCCCGCTACCTGATCATTCGCGACGAGCCGCTGCCCCGGGGCATGTCCGGCAAGGTGTTGAAGCGTCAGCTGCGCCAGGAATATGCGGATCCCGCCCGGCTGGGTTAGTCTTTGCGGCCAGCGGGATTCGAACAGAAGGAGGAGACATGCCCAGCCCGGAACATGAAGCGTTGGTGGCGGCACTGCAGGAAGGCGCCGGCGTGACCGATGCGCCCACCGTCGACGAGCAGCGCGCCAACTACGAAGCCATGCTGGGTGCGAACCCCATGGCCGATGACGTGGCGGTACAAGAGATCACCATCGAGCACGTCAATGCCGACTGGGTCACCGTGCCGCAGAGCAGGGCCGACCGGGTGCTTCTGTATCTGCACGGTGGCGGTTACATGATCGGCTCGAACCGCGCTTACCGGGAGTACGGTGGGCGTCTGGCGCGGGCCGCCCAGGCAAGAGTCTGCATTCTGAATTATCGCCTTGCGCCGGAGCATCCGTTTCCGGCGGCGGTAGACGACGCGGTCATGGCGTATCAGTGGCTCCTCAATGACGGCGTACAGGCGAACCAGATTGTCATCGCCGGCGATTCCGCCGGCGGCGGGTTGGCTCTGGCTACGCTGTTTAGACTGCGTGACGCCGCACTGGCCCTTCCCGCCGGGGCTGCGCTGCTTTCGCCCTGGGTGGATCTGGAAGGCACCGGCGCCTCCTCGGCGCCCGGGGCGGTGGACGACCCGCTGGTGAGCCAGGAAGCGCTGCAGAACATGAGCGTGGCCTATGCGGCCCGGGATCTTCGCCACCCTCTGGCGTCGCCGTTGCACGGTGAGTTTGACGGGCTGCCGCCGCTGCTTATTCAGGTGGGCACCCGGGAAATCCTGCTGGACGACGCGGTCCGCACAGCCGAGAAAGCCCGGAACGCCGGCGTGGAGGTCAGCTATTTCCAGGGCGAGGACCTGATTCACGTCTGGCCCGTGCTGATTGCCGGGGCACCGGAGTCCGTTGCGGCGGTAGAGCAGATCGGCGACTTCGTCGCGGCGCGCACCGGCTGATACCTGTTGCGAATAGACGAAGGCGGCTCAGTGGGTATGCCGAAATTCCATAGCCCGACGAACGCGCTCCCGGGCGATCTCCAGGGCCACCGTTCTGGGCAGAGCGCCGGTGTCAGCGACTCGGGCCAGCACCGCGGCAACGTTGCTGTGGATCTTTTCCTCGATGGTAGCCATGGCCAGCGTCTCGTTGCCCTGGTGATACTCCACGGCGGCGCAGATCACGCCGCCGGCGTTGGCGACGAAATCGGGAATCACCAGAATGCCGCGCTCGGCGAGGATCTTCTCCGCCGCCGCCGAGGCGGGAATGTTCGCACCCTGAGCCACCACCCGGGTATGCATCCGGGGCGCGTTGGCTTGGGTGATCACATCGGGGCGTGCCGCTGGGATCCAGACGTCGCACTCCACGGCGATCAGATCTTCCGGGGCGATAGACGTGCCCGCGTTGAAATCGGCAACGCTGCCGCCGGCCTGCTTGTGAGCCATCAGCGCGTCGATGTCGAAGCCGTCCGCTGCCGCCCTCGCGCCCTGACTGTCGGAGACGCCCACCAGTCGCGCGCCCTGCTCGGCGAGATACCGCGCCGCATGCTGGCCGACGGATCCGAACCCCTGGACAACCACCGCGCCGCCGTCCAGATACAGATCTGAGTAGCGCTGCGCCACCTGCAGCGCGACGCTCAGCCCGAAGCCGGTGGCGCCGATCTCGTCGAGGGGAATGCCACCGATCTCACGAGGCAGACCCACGGCGCGGCCGTTCATGTCTTTGACGCAGGCCATCAGCGCCTCGTTGGTTCCCATGTCAGGCCCTGTGATGTAGTCGTGGACGTCCTTAACCGCGTAAGCAAAGGCGCGCACGAGGCGCTCCTTGTCCTCGGCGGGCATGGTGGGGTCGCCAAACAGAACCGACTTGCCGCCGCCGTGAGGCAGGCCGGCCATAGCGTTTTTCAGCGTCATGGCGCGCGCCAGACGGAAACATTCTTCCTTGCTCACGTCCGTGGCCATGCGCAGGCCGCCGATGGAAGGGCCGGCGGCCACGTTGTCCACCACCAGTATGGCCTTGAGCGAAACGGACGGATCATAGATCTCGATGACTTTCTCCGGGCCCAGGTCGTCGGCGTACAGAAATGTCTCTTCCACGTTGATAGCGCTCCTGTATTCAGGCGGGGGCTTGCAGGTCGTCGATCACGGCTGCGAGGAAGCGGCAAGCTTCCACCCCCGTGATCGTGCGGTGATCGAATGTCAGGGAAAGGGGCAGTATTCGGTCCGTTCCGGGCAGGCCCTGATTCAGCGTCAACCGGCTGAACAGACGGCCGGAGCCGAGAATGGCCACCTGGGGCGGCACCACGACCATCTGCGCGTGCAGGCCTGCAACTGCCCCGAAGTTTGAAAGTGTAATGGTCTGGCCGCGCAGATCTTCCCCGGGAATGCTTCGGTCTGTGACGCCGGCCTGCAGCGCTTCGAGCGCCGCGGCGAGCCTGTCCGGTCCCGATTTCTCATCACACAGCCTTGCGGCGTCGCGGAGCACAGGCACGAACAGGCCGTCTTCGGTTTCCATGGCGATGCCGAGATTGACGTCTTCCTGGGGCACCAGGGTGAGCGTGCGATCGTCGAATCTGGCGTTCAGGAGAGGTTCCCGATGACACCCGCGAACCAGCGCCCGGACCAGCCGTGGCAGGGGTTTCATAAGGGCCCCCCAGCTCGATACGTTGGCTTCGTCGGTGACACAGGCGGGCACGACCCGGGCATGGGCGTCCGCCATGCGGCGCGCCATGGCCCGGCGCACGCCTTTGAGCCTGGCGCCGGCCTCCGTTTCAGCCGGACTGGCGGCAGATTCCGTCGCTGCCAGCTCCACGTCCTGGACCTGAACGATCTCCCCTGCGGGAGCAAGGTCGGCGAGCGCGACGCCCAGCTCCCGCGCCCGTTGCCTGGCCTTGGGCGTGGCCCGTACCCGCGTTCTGTCGGCGTCAGGCAGCAGGGACTTTGGCGCGCCAACTGGCGTGGGGGTTTCCACGAGCCGACCGACCACGGCGCCCTGATCCGACTGGGCGGCCTCGAACTCCACCAGCGCGGCGCCTACGGGGACGATGTCTCCAGCGCGCCCGTGCAGCGCCACGACTCGCGCAGCGCGGGGTGACGGGATCTCCACGACGGCCTTGTCGGTTTCAACGGACAGCAGTCGCTGGCCGCTCTGCACGTCGTCGCCGACGTTGACATGCCACTCGACGATTTCCGCTTCGGACAGACCCTCACCCAGATCGGGCAGGTTGAAGGTGATGACGCTCATGGCGGCTGGGCTTGCATCAGGCTGGCGTCAAGCACGCCAGCACGGCTTCGACGATCCGTGGCACGTTGGGCATGTAGAGGTGCTCGAGGCGAGGCAGGGGCATGACGGTGTCGTAGCCGGTGACCCGCCGAATGGGCGCTTCCAGATCGTAAAGCCCTTCCTCGGCAATACGCGCCGCGATCTCGCCGCCATAGCCGCCGTTACCGGCGGCCTCGTGAACGATGACTACCCGTCCCGTACGCTGCACCGAGGTGAGTATGGTTTCGGTATCCAAAGGCGCAAGGGTAGCGACGTCGATCACCTCTGTCTCCACGCCGTCCCCGGCCAACTGCTCGGCCGCGGTCAGACACTCGCGGATCATGGCCCCCCAGCTTATCAGGGTGACGTCTGTGCCGCGCCTGAGGATCTCGGCACGATCCAGCGGCCAGGCTTCGCCGTCGTCGGAGCAGGGCTCTTTGAAGGCCCGGTAGATGCGCTTGGGTTCGAGAAACACGACGGGATCGGGGTCGCGTATGGCCGACAGCAGCAGCCCGTACGCGCGGCGGGGTGAGGAAGGTATGACCACCCGCAAGCCGGGAATGTGCGCCAGCATGGCTTCGGTGCTTTCGGAATGGTGCTCCGGCGCGTGAATCCCGCCCCCGTAGGGCGCCCTCAGCACCATGGGACAGCTCAGCCGGCCACGGGTCCGATTGCGCAGTCTGGAAGCGTGGTTTACCAGCTGGTCAATGGTGGGATAGATGAACCCCATGAACTGGATTTCTGCGACGGGACGAAAACCCTGAGCCGCCAGGCCGACCGCGACGCCGGCGATGACGGTTTCGGCCAGGGGCGTGTCGAATACGCGTTTGCCGCCATAGGCCTGAAGCAGCCCGTCGGTGGCCCGAAACACGCCGCCCAGGACGCCAACGTCCTCGCCGAGCACCAGCACGCGGTCGTCCTCGGCCATGGCGTGCCGCAGAGCCAGGTTCACGGCTTCCAGCAGGTTGTGCTCAGCCATCGTCGGACCCGCGAGCCACCACCGCCCGCTGCTCCGAGGCCAGACCGGTCGGCAGGGTTTCGAACAGGCAGTCGAACAGGCTTTCCGGCCCGCGGGGGGGAAGGTTCAGATAGTCGTCCACGGCTTGCTCGACCTGCGCTTGGCAATGCTGCACCCACTGGTCTTCCGTCTGCTGGATCCAGCTGCCGCCCATCGTCAGGAAGCTGCGTAACCGGCGTACGGGCTCCTCGTGCCAGGCCCGGCTGACCTCTTCTTCACTGCGGTAACGGGAGGCGTCATCGACGGTGGTGTGATCCCCCAGCCGATAGGTGAGGCATTCCACCAGCCGCGGCCCTTTGCCGCTGCGTGCGTGCGCAATCGCCTCACCAACCACCTGGGCCACGGCGATGACGTCATTGCCGTCCACCTGCTCGCCCTGAAATCCCGCAGCAATCGCCTTCTGGGCCAGCGTGGTGGCCGCAGACTGCTCGGCGCGTGGTGTGGAGATGGCCCACTGGTTATTGCTGATGACGAACACCACGGGCAGGCCCCAGACGCCGGCCAGGTTCATGGCCTCGTAAAAGTCGCCTTTGGAAGTGGCGCCGTCGCCGAACAGGCATACGGCAACCCGCGGCTCGGCCCGCAGCTTGAATGCCAGCGCCACGCCGGCGGCGTGGGGCGCGTGGCCGCCCACCGTGATGCTGACGGGAAAGTCTTCCCGCGGTACCGCGAAGTCGGATCCCCGCTCGTCGCCGCCCCAGTAGGCAAACAGCTCGGCCATGCGGACGCCGCGCGCCAGCTGCCCCGCGTGGTCTCGAAAGGACGGCAGCAGCACGTCTTCCGGCTGCATGGCCCAACCCACGCCCACGCCCACGGCCTCCTGTCCCAGGCAGGAAGCGTAAGTGCCCAGGCGTCCGGTTCGCTGCAGCTCGATGGCCTTGGTATCGAAGCACCGTGCCATCAGCATCTGCCTGAGCAGATCGGCCAGCACGTTCGGTTTCTCGAAAGCGGCGGGCAGCGGCTGCAGCAGATTTCCCTGCGCGTCCAGGTAAGCCGTCTGGTCGATGGTGAACGTCAGCGGGCCGCTCATGCCGATTGCTCCAGCCCCAGCTGCTCGATGGTCTGCTCCCGCATCTTGAACTTCTGCACCTTGCCGGTGATGGTCATGGGAAACTCGTCCACGAACAGGATGTAGCGGGGAATCTTGTAGTGGGCGATCTTGTCCCGACAGAACTCGCGCATCTCTTCGGGCGTGCTGGTCACGCCGGGCTTCAGCTTTATCCAGGCGCAGATCTCCTCGCCGAACTTCGGGTCCGGCACGCCGATTACCTCTGCCTGATCCACTTTGGGATGTTGGAACAGAAATTCCTCGATCTCCCGGGGGAAGATGTTTTCGCCGCCGCGGATCAGCATGTCTTTCAGGCGGCCGACGATCTGGCAGTAGCCTTGCACGTCGAGCACCGCCATGTCGCCAGAGTGCAGCCAGCCGGCATCGTCGATGGTGGCCGCGGTTTTCTCCTCGTCCTCCCAGTACCCGGGCATGACGCAGTAGCCGCGGGTGAGCAGCTCGCCGGATGTGCCAGCGGCAACGACACGGTTCTCCTCGTTGACGATCTTGATTTCCGTGTGGGGCAGAGCCTGGCCCACGGTGCCCACCTTCCTTTCCAGGCTGTCGGTTGTTCGGGTCTGGAAACTCACCGGCCCGGTTTCCGTCATGCCGTACGCGATGGTGATCTCGGTCAGGTGCATCTCCTCGATGAGGCGGTGCATGAGCTCGATGGGGCAGGGCGCGCCGGCAATGATGCCCGTGCGCAGGCTGCCCAGGTCCAGCGAGGCGAAGTCTTCGTGTTCCAGCTCCGCAATAAACATGGTGGGCACCCCGTGTATGGCCGTGCACCGTTCGCGGCTGACCGCGTGCAGGGCGGTGCCCGGGTCGAAGCCGGCCGACGGCAGCACCATGGTGGCGCCGTGAGCCACGCACAGCAGGGTTCCCAGCACCATGCCGAAGCAATGGTACATGGGCACCGGAATGCACAACCTGTCTGCCCACGAGAAAGCCATGCGCTCGCCGCTGAAATAGGCGTTGTTGATGATGTTGTGATGCGTGAGGGTGGCGGCCTTCGGCAGCCCGGTGGTTCCGCTGGTGAACTGAATGTTGATGGGGTCATCGAACTGCAGGACCGTCGCCAGCTCGTCGAGCCGCGCCCGGGCATCCTGGCTGGCCGCGTCGAGAACGTCGGCGTAACGCATGAAGCCCGGGTCAGCCGTCTCGCCCAGGCTGATCAGGCAGCGCAGCTCGGGCAGTCGCCCGGATTGCAGCCTGCCGGGCTCGCTATCGCCCAGCTCCGGGGCAAGCTCGCGCATCATCGCGATGTAGTTGCTGGTCTTGAAAGCGGGCTCGAGGATGAGCGCTCTGCAGCCGACTTTCTTCAGCGTGTATTCCAGCTCGTTGAGACGATAGGCGGGGTTGATGTTGACCAGGATGAGCCCCGCTTTGGCGGCGGCAAACTGGATCACTACCCATTCGGCCCGGTTCGGTGCCCAGATGCCGATGCGCTCTCCGGGTTGCAGCCCGCAGGCGATCAGGCCCGCGGCTAGAGTATCTACCTGTCTGAACAGCTCGGCGTAGGTCCAGCGGACCCCCTGGTCGCAGACCACCAGCGCCTCGTGGTCGGGCCGTTGCGCGGCAATCCGATCAAAGGCGCGACCAATGGTCTCGCCGAGCAGCGGCGTGTCGCTGACACCGTGTACGTAGCTATCCATGGCATCATTACCGGGCTGATGGTTGCGTTGGCAGAATTGCCTAATCCACGGTGGGTCCGACACCGGGACATCTACCTAGGCGATCGAGCCCCCGGCTGCATTACACTGTACGGATCAACCCGCGGGGAGGGCATCGTGATCGATCTGAATCCGGAAACCGTCAACTTCATCATCGACAAGTCACGTGAGTTTCAGGCCAAGGACTCGGTGAGCATTCCCGAGCCCCCCCAACGCCCCACCGGCGAATGGGCGGAAGGGGTGCTGTCGGAGCACGTCGAAGATTTCACCTATCAGGAGCTGGCCAGCACCATCGCGGACCTCGAGCCGGATCAGCAGATATGCCTGGTGGCGCTGATGTGGCTGGGACGCGGCGACTTCGCACTCGAGGAGTGGGAAGACGCCCTTGCCCAGGCGACGGATGCCCACAACGCGCGCACGGCCGAGTATCTGATCGCGACGCCGCTGCTGTCCGACTACCTGGAGGAAGGCCTGAACCTGCACGGTTACGAGCCGGAGTGAGCTCGCTTGCCTCAGCCGATCTGGAAAGGGTCGGCCAGGGCCGCTTCCGGCCGGACCAGAGGGTTGTCGAATAGACACTGCTCCACCAGCACGGTGTCGAAGAAATTGTGCATCTCGACGATCTTGCCATCGCGTATGGTGAATATTTCGCAATAGGTCTGCTCGTAATTGTGTCCGTCCTCAGTGGGCCCGCCACCCTGCATCAGGCCCACCACGCGATCCCCCTCGGCGGCGACGATGGTCCACTTGGTCGCGAACCGAATCCTGTCCGGCACCAGTTTCTCCAGCAGCTTCTGGTTGATCATGCCGTTGCAGCAAGCGTCCTTTCCATGGATGCGTCCGGATACCGGCGTGTTGCCCACCATGTTGTAGATCACATCATCGTGGTGCATATCGAAGATCGTGTCGAAATCCCCCTCGGCAAGGGCCTGATACCACCGCTCGATCAGCTGTCTGTTC
The DNA here is from genome assembly GCA_947258825.1 of uncultured Pseudomonadales bacterium. Taxonomy (GTDB): domain Bacteria; phylum Pseudomonadota; class Gammaproteobacteria; order Pseudomonadales; family Azotimanducaceae; genus UBA7803. The sequence continues at coordinate 6,041 of CAMYJX010000022.1, read as the reverse complement.
TCGGCGACGCTCATGTTTCTCTCCTTTGACTTCGGATCTCAGGCTGCGGCATGAATCTGCATCGCGCGCGCAAGGCATGTGCAGCTATCTGCGGGTCGGGTAGCATTCGCTCAGCAACGAAAAGAGGGAGCAGCATGTCTACGGGTCCGCTGGCGGGTATCCGCATCGTCGATTTCACATCCATTTATTCCGGCCCCATCGCGACGTCCATTCTGGGCGACCAGGGAGCCGACGTCATCAAGATCGAATCCGCAGACGGCGATCTGATGCGCCGCGGTCAGCCTCAGCGCAACGGGGTCGCCGCCCATTTCGCCATGATGAACCGTAACAAGCGATCGGTGGTGGTCGACGCCCGAACTGACGAAGGGCGGGAAATACTTCTGGACCTGATCGGCACAGCAGACGTGCTGGTTGAGAATTTTCGACCCGGGGTCATGGATCGTCTGGGCCTCGGCTACGAGACCGTCAGAGCGCTGAAACCGGATCTCATCTACGCGTCCATCAACGGCGTGGGTGCGGAGGGTCCCTACGCCGGCCGGCGTGTTTACGACGCGGTCATTCAGGGGGTTTCGGGCGTTGCTGCGCTTCAGTCTGATCCGTCCACTGGAAGGCCGCAGATGATCAACACGCTGATCTGCGACAAGATCACGTCCCTCAACGCGGCTCAGGCCATCTCTGCGGCGCTGTTTGCAAGAGCGCGTACCGGTCAGGGCCAGCGTGTGGAGATCACCATGCTGGATGCGGCGCTGCATTTCGTCTGGCCTGACGCCATGCACAACTTCACCTTTGTCGGTGACGACGTGAAGCCGGTGCCTGATATGGATCACGCCAGCTTCGTTCGCAAAACGGCGGATGGCTACGTTTCGGTGATGCCGGTAAAGGCGGCGGAATGGGAAGGCACCTTCCGCGCCCTCGATCTCATGGAGCTTTGGGGCGACGAGCGCTTTGCCACCCAGGAGGCGCGCTGGGAGCACTGGAACCTGATGCAGGCCTATCTGGACGACGCCTATGCAACGTTTACCACAGACCAGATCTGTGACCGTCTGGAAGCTAACGACGTACCCTACTCACGGATCAACAGCAAAGCGGCCGTGGTGGATGACCCGCAGGTCGTCGCCATGGGGGCGCTGCAAGCGGTGGATCATCCGCTGGGCGGCAGCATGCGCCAGCCACGCCCGTCCGCCCGGTTCCAAGCCACCCCATCCGGGCTGCACCGGGCGTCACCCGGGCTCGGTGAGCACACCGATGAGGTGCTCGCCTCACTGGGCCGCACGCCGGAGCAGATCGGACAGCTGCGCGAGGCGGGCATTATCGGTTGAGAACGCCGGCTTCAGGCGTTCCGGCGCAGCGACGGGGTGTGGGTGTCTTTGCCCGAACGCAGTACCGTGCCTGGCAGGGCGCTGGTGTGCTTGCCGTTCTCGATGGTCTGCACGCCGTTGACGAAGACGTGCTCGATGCCGAAGGCGTCCGCATAGACCCGGGGCTCGTCGCAGGGCAGATCTGTGCGCATGTAGACGGGGCCGGAACCGACGGTGTCGGGATCGAGGATGACGAGATCGGCATTCCAGCCGACTTTAAGAACGCCCCGGTCGTTGAGGCCGAATACCTCTGCCGGCACCTGGGTCATCTGGTGGATGGCCGCTTCCAGCGAGATGACTTTGTACTTGCGTACGCCGTTGCCCAGCACCTGGGTGGAAAACGCAAAGGTGTCAATCATGTCCAGATGAGCACCTGCGTCTGACGCGCCGATCAGGGTTCGATCGTCGGCCCACAGCTTGCCCCGGGTTTCCCACAACGCTTCGTCACCGCCTACGGGTGGGGGCATGAACGATGTGCGAAGCCCTTCGGAGATGGCCAGATCCAGCATGGCGTCGATGGGCGCCTTGCCGGTTTCTTCTGCCAGCGAGCCGATGGTACGGCCCTCCAGGTGCTTGTTCTCCGGGGCAAAAGTGGCGTGGATCGTGTAGTCCTCCCAGACCGCCAGGTTGCGCAGCGCGCCCTTGGCGCGGGCGCTCTGGTCCAGATCGCGACGACGGGCCGGGTCCTTGAGCGCTTCGATTCGCGCTTCCACCGGCAGCTGGAACAGGTCCGCCCAGCCTTCGAACGCGTCGAACACGAAGCCACCGTAGAGATTGATGCGCAGGCTGATGGGCTGAGGTACCGTCAGCGCCAGCACCTCGCCGCCGTTGCTTCGCGCCACATCGGTAGCCGACAGCTGGTTTTCCATCACTTCCCAGTCTCCGGCTGCCAGCACGTTCCAGTTCAGCGGTCGCTGGGCAGAGGTGGACAGGTCCGACATCAGCTGTTTGATCTCGTCGGAGAAGAAGCCGACCCCCGGCAGAAACTCCAGCGATGTGCCCTCATGGTCCCGGCAGACCCGGGCCAGCTCCACCAGCTCCTCACGGCTGGCGTGCCGTGACGGTACCGGCTGACCGTCGGCATCGTTGTGGGTTGGGGAGATGGTGGATGAAAAACCCATGGCACCGCCTTCCAGGCATCGCGCCAGCAGGGCGGTCATGGCGGCGAGTTCCTCTGGCGTCGCTTCTTCGCCCACCGCGCGTTCGCCCATTACTACCCGGCGGATGGCGCTGTGCCCGGCCATGAAGCCCGCATTCACCCCGAGCTTGCCGTCCAGCTTCGCCAGGTACTCGGCGAAGCTGTGCCAGTCCCAGGGTACGCCCTCCTGCAGGCTGGAAACGGGCATGCCTTCCACCCGAGCCAGCATGTTCAGCAGATAGGGCGCGGCCTCCTCGTTCAGGGGCGCGATGCTGAAGCCGCAGTGGCCACCGAAAACGGTCGTGACGCCGTGATAGCAGGAAGGGCTCAAGGTTCCGTCCCAGAACACCTGGGCATCATAGTGCGTGTGCACGTCGACGAAGCCCGGGCTCACCACCTGGCCCTTCGCGTCGATGATCTTCGCGGCGGGCTCGTTTACCTCGCCCAGGGCGGCGATCTTGCCGTCCTTGACGCCAACGGATCCGGCGAATCCGGGCGCGCCGGTGCCGTCGATGATGTTGGCGTTGTCTATGCGTAGATCGAGCATGTGCGTGTCCTCCCTGGTTTAGCCTCTATTTCCCGTCTTCTTGGGCCTGGAGTCAAGGCACTTGGGGTGGTTTTCGGCCGCGCCGCCTCGCAGCAACGTTTCGCTGGGCTTCCCGGGTAATAAAATATATTAAATACAGCAAGTTAAAGGGCAAACCTCACCGCCGACTGTGGTTTCGTCGGCGGTTTGCGGCAGGCAGGCGTTCAGATCCGGGGCAGCTTTGGTTTGTCGCGCGTCTCGATGCGAATCAGGCGGCCGTTCTCGAAGGTGAGCAGGCGGCGGAATCGGTTGCTGCCCAGGTTGTAGCTCCACTCGTCCACCCGCAGCCAGATGCCCGGATACCGGTAGTCGGACCACTGCATCTCGAACTGCGGCTCGCCGCAGCGCGCGAGTACCTCCAGCGGCGTGAACCCCCGCTCGACCAGTGATTCACCGCAGCGCATCTCAGCCCTCGCTGCAGGGCCCGTCAGCATGCCGGCGAGCAGCAGCGTCAGAAAGCTGTACCAGTAGATGTGTCTATGGAAGTTTCCGGGGAAGTTTCTGGGGAAGTTTCCGGGTTGCCACATGCAATGATTGTTGCTCGCCAATGCTGAACGCAAAATGAACGCTGGGTCAGGGAATTTGCGCATGGATGCCAGGTCGTCAGATTGGTAAAGTTGGGTTGAGCAGTTATGCCAGGCGCAGGACCAAAAACAGCAGGCGCATAGGCATGAGCATGACAGGTCCGCGCTCGGTTGGCAGGCATCAGCTAAGGGGGCCGTACGGAGATGCTTGGACA
>CAMYJX010000022.1:0-2156 GCA_947258825.1 uncultured Pseudomonadales bacterium | reverse complement strand
TGCGGCTGTGGGATGGCCGGATCATTACGGCTGGCCAAGCGGATGGCGCCACGGAGGTGACCGTATGTCTCCACGACCGGGGTGCACTCTATCGATTGCTGAACAAGCCCACGTTCACCTTTGGCGAGCTCTATACCGCGGGCAGGTTGACGGTAGATGGCGATCTGGTGCGTGGCCTCGAGATCGTCTATCGCGAGATCCTGCGGCTCGACAGGGAAGCCGGCCCGGTCAAACGTTTCGTCAAAGGCCTGGTGACAAAACGCCCCAATCCCAACACCCTGAGCCAGTCGAAGGAAAACATTCATACCCACTACGATCTGGGCAACGATTTCTACGAGCTTTGGCTGGACAAGGATTACAACCAGTACACGTGTGCCTACTACCCCACGGCCGATGCAACGCTGGACCAGGCTCAGGCCGCCAAGCTGGAGCACGTCTGCCGCAAGCTTGCCCTCAAGCCGGGCGATTCCGTGGTCGAGGCCGGCGCGGGCTGGGGCGGGCTGGCCCGTTACATGGCGCGTCACCATGGGGTAACCGTGCGCTCGTACAACATCTCAAGAGAGCAGGTCGCTTACGCCAGAGCGCGAGCCGAGCGGGAAGGCCTGGCGGGGGCCGTCGAGTACATCGAAGACGACTATCGAAACATGCGGGGCGACTTCGATGTGTTCGTGTCCGTCGGCATGTTGGAACATGTGGGCGCTGACAATTACCACACCCTGGGCGCGACCATCGATCGGGTGCTGAAGGACGACGGGCGCGGGCTGATTCATTCAATCGGGCGCAATTTCCCTGGCCGGATGAACGAGTGGATTGAGAGCTACATCTTCCCTGGCGCCTATCCGCCCACGCTGCGGGAGATGATGGAGATCTTCGAGCCTCCGGGCTTCTCCGTCGTCGATATCGAGAATCTGCGACCGCACTACGCCAGGACGCTGATTCACTGGCGGGAGCGTTACGAAGCGAACATTCCTCAGGTACGGGAGATGTTCGATGAGGACTTCGTGCGAGCCTGGTATCTGTACCTGTCCGGTTCCATTTCCGCCTTTACCAAGGGCCAGTTGCAGTTGTTTCAGGTGCTGTTTCAACGCCCGGAGTGCGCGGCGCTGCCACCCACCAGAGATCGCCTGTATCGGGAACAAGAGTGATCGAGCGTGACGTCATCGTCGTGGGTGGCGGTCCCGCCGGGTCCTCTGCTGCCTGGGCGCTCAAGCGCGACGGCGTGGACTGCCTCGTGCTCGACCGGGAAGACTTCCCGCGGGAGAAGCTTTGCGCAGGCTGGATCACGCCTCAGGTGCTGATGGATCTCGAGTTCGAGCCGGCCGATTACCCGCACAGATTTCTCACGTTCGAGGCGCTCAACGTTTCCATAAAAGGGTTGCGCGTGACCCTTCGCTCGCCACAGCATTCCGTTCGCCGCTACGAGTTGGATGCCTGGCTGCTGGACAGATCCGGAGCCGAGAGAGCGCGGCATAACGTTCGTCACATCGTCGAAGCAGAGGGCGGTTACGTTGTCGACGGCAAGTACCGGTGCCGCTACCTCGTCGGCACGGGTGGTACCCGTTGCCCCGTATACCGGGAAATTTTCCGTCCTTTGCACCCGCGTCCGTCCGCGTTGCAGGCGGTGACCCTGGAGCGGGAATTTCCCTGCGACTGGCATGACGGAAACTGCCACCTCTGGTTTTTCGATCACGGTCTGCCCGGCTATGGCTGGTACGTTCCGAAGGCCGACGGCTATCTCAACGTCGGCGTGGGTGGCATGGCGGCGAAGCTGAAGCAGCGGGGCGACGACATCCGCAGCCACTGGCAGCATCTGGTCGACCGGCTGCTGAGGCAGGGCTTGATTGCCGAGGCGCCCGAACCCCCCAGTGGTTACAGCTATTTTCTGCGCGCCAGATCGGACCTGGGTCGGTGCGGCAACGCCTTCGTTGCCGGCGATGCGGCCGGGCTGGCCACTCGAGACATGTGCGAGGGCATCGGCCCTGCCGTGCGCACCGGCCTGCGTGCAGCCAGAGCCATCAGTGGCGGCGATCCCTACGATATGACCGACGTGGCGCCGTTCACGTCCGGCAACCCATTGGTCAGAAAGGGCCTTGAGACCATGATCGCCGGGCACCGCTGTTAGCCCGGTAGCGAGGTGGGGCGAATCCGGCCAGATC
>CAMYJX010000021.1 GCA_947258825.1 uncultured Pseudomonadales bacterium | reverse complement strand
GCAGCTTGGTCACAAGGCGCGCAAGGTTCACGCCCTGGGCGCGCACATGGTCGGTGTCCGCGGAGAGCTGAAATTTGAATGTGAGGGTCAACACCACGGCAACCGCGGTCAGCGACGCCAGCAAAATGCGCAGTGAGAGGCTTCCGCGGTTGTTGCGTTGCAGACGCACGTCTTCGAGTGTCCTTTTCGATGCTCTGGAACCGATGCTCCAGAGCCGATGTTCCAGAAATACTCAGCCGCCACGCCGACCTTCTGACAGTCGGGCCGACTTACTGTCGGGCCGACTTCCTGTCGGCACGGTGGGTTCGGCGCCTGTTCATTAAAGGCCAACAGGCCACCTTCATGCTGAGACGCAGTCAGCAAATACAGGCCTGCGCCAACGTCAGATTTCTGGCGGTGCGTGCAAGGAGCCGGACCCACAATGGGGAAAAGGCCCTCAATCCCTAGTATCATCGCCGCCGCAATTTGCGAGAAGCGTCCAGGAGTTCCCGAAATGCGACGTCTAGCCATATCAGGCCACCGGCTGCTATTGCCCCTCATGATTTTCGGCGCCCTGCCCGCGTTTGCCGCCGCTGAGGCGAACGACGAGATCGACGAGCTGCGCCTGCTGCTGGCGGTCCAGCAGGAACAGATCGAAGCGCTTCAGCAGGCGGTCAGAAGCCAGCAGGCCACCCTGGAAGCTCAACACAAGCTGCTGGCCGCCGTGCAAGCACGTCCCGCACTGCCGAGCCCGCCCCAGCAGCCGGACGTGACAGATCAGCCGGGTGAACCGGATCAGCCAGTTGTGCTGGCCCAGGCGGACGAGAAAACGGACCCGCCTGAGGCAGCGGAAACCACTGAGGCGGAGGCGGCCGAAAGCGTGGTAGAAGCGTCCGCGCCGCGCACAACAGCCGTAGTTTCCGGGCAGGATGAGGAGAAAGCAGTTGACGACGCACCGGAGCGTACCGGCGCAGCCAAGGAGAACGTCAGCTTTGCCGGTTCCTGGCCGCTGCCGGACACCGACGCCCGGTTGCGTATCGGCGGCTTCGTGAAACTGGCCATCATAGAAAATCTCGATCCCCTGCTCACAGAAGACCGGTTCATCGTCGGGGGCATTCCTGCCAAAGGGGAACTGCTTCCCGGCGCAGAAGAGGACGTGACCCTGAGCGTGGCGCAATCACGGCTCAACCTGGAGCTGCGCGACAAAAGCCCTCTGGGCGATCTGCGCGCCTTCATCGAGGGCGATTTCAACGGCACCGGTGATACGTTTCGCCTGCGCCACGCGTTCGGCCAGTTTCGAAGCGCGCTTGCCGGCAAAACCTGGTCCACCCTAATGGATCTGGACGCCAGCCCCGAAGAAGTCGACTTCGAGGGCATCAACGGCCGTATCAACGTGCGTCAGGCGCAGCTGCGTTTCTTTCCGGAACTCACCGATTCCTTGAACTTGTCGATATCAGCGGAAGATCCGAACCCGGATGTCACCGGCGGCACCGGCGTCAGCAGGATTCCAGACATCGTGGTCGGGGTCGACAGTTTCGGTTTCCAGAAAGGCTTCCTGGACCGTTTCAACCGCCGCCCCGGTTGGAGTGCCAGGCTGGCGCTCCTGCTGCGTAATATTTCTGCCAGGGAAACGAATCTCGGCAAGAAACAATCCACCGTTGGCTGGGGGATCGTCGCCAGCGGCGAAATCGCAATGCCCTACTGGTCCGAGAACGACAAGCTGATCTGGCAGCTCACCTACGGAGACGGCGTTGGCCGCTACATCAACGATCTAGGCACCATCGGCGGTCAGGACGGCATATTCTCACCCAGCGGTAACCTGAAGACCTGGCCGGTTTTCGCCGGCTATGCCTCCTATCAGCACTGGTGGCGACCAAAGTGGCGCTCCAACCTGACGTTCAGCTGGGTGAAAGTGGATGCGTACGACTTTCAGTCTACGCCCAGTTACATCGACGCATTCGGTCTTCCTTACGAACGGACGCTCCGCGCAAGCCTCAACCTGCTCTACAACCCGATTACCCGGGTCGAGCTTGGCGCCGAACTCCTCTGGGGCGAGCGTAAGAACGCCAACAACACCAGGGGAGATGCGAACCAGATTCAGGTGTCCGCCAAGTACGTATTCTGAGCTGTTTTTCCTCTCCCAGGGTGAAGGAGTCTCACAAGCCGATGCATGCTTCTGCGGAACCTCGACCCAGCTCCGATTCTGCGGACGACCCCCGCATCTGGCTGGTGATCGGCGACAAGCCGGGCGACAACGCCCAGGTGGAGATCGTCGCCGAGGCGCTGGGCCTGCCGTTCGAGACCCGCCGGGTACTGCCTAAAAAGAAGTACGTGCTGGGCAAGCCCTTCTTCTCTCCGTCTTTGCGGCATCTCGACCTCAGCCGCTCCGACGCCCTGGAGCCCCCCTGGCCGGACCTGATTTTCACCATCGGCCGCAGGCCCACCATGGCGGCGCTGTGGATACAGAAACAGGCCGGCGGACGCAGCCGGATCATTCTGCTGGGACGCCCGAAACGCTGGGCAAATCGCTACGCGCTGGTGATCGTGCCGCCGCAGTATCCGGTGCCGGATGATCCCCGGGTATTCAAGCTCGGCCTGCCCCTCATGCGCAGCCCTGAGGCAGCCATTGCGGACGCTACGGCCGCCTGGCGGGAGCGTTTGGCCGACCTGCCCCGGCCCCTGACGACGCTGCTGATCGGCGGCCCGACCCAGCCGTTCCGTTTCGACGCGAATACCGCGCGGAAGCTGCTCACCGACGCCGAAGAGGCGGCAGGCAACGGCTTCCTGTACGTCAGCACCAGCCGCCGAACGCCGCCGGACGTGGTCGCGACCCTGGAGAAAAACCTGCCGGACAACGCCCGACTGTATCGCTGGTCGCCCGACAGTGCGGACAACCCCTATCAGGCCCTGTTGGGCCTGTCCGACCGGTTCATCGTGACCGGAGACAGCATCTCGATGATGGTGGAGATCGCGCGCCTGGGGAAACCGCTGGCCATCTTTCCTCTGCCGTACCGCGGCGGCCCGGGTCCGTACCTGCAGCGGCTGTTCGCCACCTATCTGCAGCAGGGCCGACCGGAACGCGCGACCGATCGCCTTCTGGTGGCCGTGGGACGGGCCCTGCACCGGATCGGCATCATCGGCTTCGCCCGGGACCTGACGGAGACCCACCGCATTCTTTGCGAAAGGGGCTGGGCCACCCGCCTGGGGCAGGGGTTTCCGGCTTCGGGGGCAACGCCGGCAGACGAGCTGCAGCGGGTGGTGGAACGGATTCGGGCGCTGCTGGCCGGGTGATCAACCGAAGACCCAAGATACCTGCTCAGCTCATGAATCCCACCGGCGGCGAGCCCGACCCCGGCGCGTAGAAGCGGCGAATGTTCGGCAGCACCTGGTCCAGATCGGCGGGCGCGACGCCAAACCACAGCGCCAGCTCGGCGTAGAAAGCATCCACGCTGGTGGTGGGAATGTACCGACCCCTGCCCACGTCCAGAGGATTGCCGGGAGACAACGCCGGATAGGCGCCATAGATCGTGCTGCCGGCAACACCCGCACCCATCACCAGGTTGTGGCCGCCCCAGCCATGGTCCGAGCCCTTGCCGTTGGAGGTGAGGGTTCTGCCGAAGTCCGAGATGGTGAAGGTGGTGACGCAGTCGTTGACCCCCAGTTCGGTGAGCGCGGCGTTGAACTCCGACATCCCGCGACTGACCATCGGCAGCATCGACGCCTGCTGCTCGATCACGTCGTCGTGGTGATCCCAGCCGCCGAAGGTGACGAAAAACGTCTGTCGCGCGGCGCCCAGCGCATCGCGAACGCTGATGATCCTGGCGATCTGGGCAAGCGCCGCAGAAAGCCCGCTGGCCGAAAACCCGGTGGTCAGCGTCGGCGCGCCTGCCAGGGCGCTCTGCACCAGGACGCCGCTGTCGATGGCCTCGCGCAGCTGGCTGGCGTAGCTGCTGCGGAACGGGTCCGGATATTCTGCCTCCAGCAGGGCATCCAGCGCCTGGGTAAAAAGCGTGCTTTCCGGATCTGCCGGGTCGTAGCCGCCGACCTGGCGTGCCCCTTCGACGGCATCGATGCTGTAGCCGGTAACCGTGTCGCCGGTCTGAAACACGTTGGTTCCGGAAAGCGAGACGTTCATGGATATCGGGCTGAGAGGACGCCCAGGCTGCAGCACATCGGCCATCCGGCCGCCGACGCCGGTGGCGATGCGCTGATCCGGCACGGACGTCTGCCACTGGGCAATCTGATCGGCATGGGAGAACAACCCCAGCGGCAGCCGGGCGGTACCGCTGTCGTAGCCGCTTCGGTCGGTAGGTTCGGCCAGCGGCCCGACATTGGCTATGAAAGCCAGGTCCCCGGCGTCGAACAGATCCCGCACTTCGGCCAGACCCGGGTGCAGGGCAAAGGCCTGTCCGTCCGAGCCGGCGTAGGCCAGCGGCAGCACGCCGTCCCGGGCCAGCGCCAGGTCCGAGCGCACGGCGGCGTAGGCATCGTAGCGGGCCTGATCGTAAGGCAGCAGCATGTTGAAGGAATCCGCACCCCCGGCCAGCAGTATGCAGACCAGGGCCCTGTAGTCTTCGCCCGGAGCGGCATGGGCGACGCGACCGAGAACGCCCAGCTGGGTGGCGGCCATGACCGAAAGCGCGCCGCTGTGCCCCAGAAACCTTCGTCTTGACCAGCGCATGATCAGGCACCTCCCAGCACGGCGTACGCGGGTGAGCTGAGCGCCAGATAAAGTGCCAGGCGGGTCTGCACCGCCGCGTCCGCTGCCAGCGGCTGAATGGCGTCGAGAATGACCTGGCGGGTGCCGGCGTCCATGGCGCCGGCGAAAAACACCAGATCGATGCGATCCAGCAGCGCGCCCGGGTCATCGGCCAGCGCCTCATAGTCCAGCAGATCCAGACCGATGGTGGTAAATCCGTCCGGCGTATCGATGGACACGTCGCCGAACAGCGCGTAGGCCAGCAGGTTGGTGACGCCGACAATGGTGGAGGCGTTGGTGATCTGAAACTCCGGCGCCACCAGCCCGGCATCTGCCACCTCGCCAGCCGGCGAGAACACCGGCAGGTAAAAGTTGAACACGCTGGGCGCGCTCAGCACGTTCTGCTGGGTGAGAAACTGCCCGACGTAGCCCAGACCGGGGAAAGTGCCGTCGCCGCTGCGAGCGTTCAGCCCGCGGTTCATGGCCACATAGCGCAGAAAAGGCTCGCGCAGCTTGATACCGGCCTCTGCCTCCGGGTCCAGCAGGACCGCGCGCAACAGCGCGCGCATGTCACCCCGCGGCGTGGAGCCGTCGCCATTGAACACAGCGGTGACCCGCGCGACGTAAGCGGGCGAAGGGTTGGAAGTCACCAGCCGCTGAATCAGCTGCTTGCCGATGAAGGGTCCGACGTTGGGATGATTGAACAGGTTGTCGATGGCATCCTCGATGTCCTCGCTGCCCGTCTGGCCAGCGGGAACAACAAACCCGTTCAGCAGGGTTTTCGCGCCGGGCTCATGGAAGGCATCGAACATTTCCATAGGCACGTGCAGCACCGGCAGCGGATTGCCGAAGAAGCTGACGCCGCCGGGCTGGTCCGGGCCGTAGCTCAAACCCGTGAAGATCGCGGCGAAAGCGCGAATGTCCGCATTGTCATAGGTGGGAATGGGCGCGCCGGCACCATCCAGTCGCGGCGTGCCATCGGGGTTCAACTCGAACAGACCGATAGAGAAAAGCTGCATCACCTCCCGGGCGTAGTTTTCGTCGGGGAACGTGTTCGCCGCGGGGTTGGAACGCGCGTTGTTGACGTGACTGAGGTAAATACCCATCACCGGGTGCAGGGTGACGGCGCGCAGCAGGTCACGGTAGTTGCCGAAGGCGTGGGTCAGCAGCGTGTCGTAGTAGCTGGACAGCCCCAGCGGGTTGATGAAGATGTCGTCGACGTTGTCGCTGACCACGAATATCTGGGTCAGCGCGTAGGCCACCAGCTGACGCAGCTGGTCCGGCGCAGTTAGCGCCTGTTCCCAGAAAGCAAAGCGCCGGAAGGTTCCCGGCGGCGGCTGGGCGCCGATGTCGTACCCATACTCCTGCAGATAGCGACGGACGACAGGCTCGTGAAGGCTGGGTGGCAACGCCAGCTGGCTCTCCAGCCATGCGCTCGCCCCCTGTTCCGCTGCGCTTTCGATCTGGGCATAAGAAGGCCCGAAGGTGGTGCGGTTCAGCAGCTTGGAAGCCGCTTCCAGCTCTGCAGCGCTGGGCCCGCTGGGTGCCGGTGATGGCTGGGGCCCGGGCGCCGTCTGGCTACCGTCACCACTGCCACCGCCACCGCAGGCGGTCAGCAGCAGCACGAAAACAACCAGTAAGACTCGAACCACGTCTGTCACTCCTTGCGGCCATACCTACCCGGCTGCGCGACCTGCGAGCTGTGCCCTGAGGTAATCCACCTGCCCGGCCTCGAGCAGGTTGCGCACGCGGATCAGCAGGCGCACCTGCTCCAGCTTGATCTCGTTCTCGGTGTCCACCGCGCGTCTTGTCAGCGCCAGAGCCCGCTCTTCGTCAATCTCGGGCTCGTCCAGCACTTCCAGCAGCTCGAAATAGGCGGACTGCATCTGCCACTGCTTTTCTGCCACCGCCCGCTGCACGGCAACCACCAGCTCGCCAATGCGCTTGCTCTGCTCGCTGCTGAGGCCGATCTCCTTACGGTGCTGCATCACCAGCTCTACCGGCAACAACCTGCCGTCGAAGGGATCCTCCTTCTGAGCATCCTTTTGGGCATCCTGCTGGGCATGCGCAGCGAAGCTGCCAACGCACGTACCTACCATCAGCATAGCCGTCACCAACCAACGTGCTAAAACCATGACTTCACCTCCTGCATCTCGTAAGTCATCTTTCCCATCCGCGGCAACCCGAGCACGTCGGGGGCCATGTCTGTTTGTATCCATCGGTCACTGGGGGCCACCCACAGCGTCGACCGGTTGAGGTCCGCCAGCAGATCCGCCTCCTCCAGCTTCAGCGCAGCCAGCAGCTGGCCATCAGCCGAACTGATCCGCATGGGCGCGCGGGAATCCGGCGTCCAAGGCCGCAGCAGCATCAGCAGAGCGAGGGCGACTGCAATCGCGGCCAGACCTCTCCAGGCGGGCCGCCGCCACAACGCGAAACCCGGTCCCGCCTGGGAATCGCGTTCGGCGTGAAGGTGTTCGGCGTGAACTCGCTCGGCGTGAACTCGCTCGGCGTGAACTCGCTCGGCGCCGGCCAGCACCGCTTCGAAGGTCGGCACCCGAACCCGGGAACGCTCGGCGGAAAAATGGCCACGCAGCCGGGCGTCCAGCGCGTCATTGGCAACGGGTTCGCCCCCGGCTGGATCCGACCGCTTTTTATGAGTCTTTTTCCTATCAGTCATTTTCCACCTCCAGCCGCTGGCGCAGCGTGGTCTTGGCACGGTGATAATGGGTGCGGGCGGCGCCGACCGAGATGCCGAGCACCACGGCCGCCTGGGCCAGGGTGAATTCAGCGTCAAACACCAGCTCCAGCACTTCACGCTGCCGGGCCGGCAACCCGCGAACGGCGCCCCGCAGACGTGCCTCGATGCCCTGGCGTGGCGGCGGATTTTCGCTCACGGTCTCCCCGGCCGGGTCGCTGAAAGCGCCTGCCAGCCGCGCCATCAATCCCAGCCGTACCCGCCGCTGCCGGGCATGGCGCCGCGCCACGTTGCGTACCACCCCGTAGAGCCAGGTTTTGAGCGACGAAGCGCCGTCGTAGCGCGCGCGTCCCTCCAGTATCAGAAGATAGGTCTGCTGCATCACGTCCTCGGCCACCTCGGGTTGTCTGCCGGTGAGCGAAAGGGCCCAGCCACAGGCGCCCGCATGCAGCTCGGCCAGAGCGGCGTGGGACACCTTCGGGTTGTGCGCAAAGCCATCGTCAAGCATACGATCAATTCGGCGGATTCAATCCTTAGTGCCCGGCCGATGTGGTTTATATGACAGCGACGGAAAGACGCCGGCAGAATCGCGGGAGCCGGGCTTCAGGCCGCCAGCCAATGGCTGAGATCGCGGTCCAGCAGAGCGGAGAGCTTCTCCACATCGCCGCGGTAAAAGTCGCGCAGCATCGCCTTCACGGGTCCGGCCAGCTCCACTCGCACTTCCGGCGCCTTGTTGAACCGCTTGATGCGTTTGCGCAGCCGTTTCAGGCGCTTCAGCGTGCCGGCGTTGCTGGATTCGATGAGCTTGAAAATCCAGGGCGGTGGGTTCATGGCGAACTGCTGCATCCAGCGCGAACGGTATCCGGCGTTGCTGCGTTTCGACTTGAACTCGCGACGGCCATCGTCGTCAATGCCGAGAAAGGCCAGGAGCTGCACGTAGACGCCACCGGGATCGGCGGCAAAGTCGTCGAACACGACGACCCGACAGCGCTCCCGGCCGGCCACAGCGAACAGCTGCTCGACGTGCTTGCCCAGGCTGGCGACATCCGCGTACTGCAGCAGCTGCGGATCACGGCATTGCTTCGGCAGCTCACGCCCGGCGCGGCGGCTGTCCTGCAGCTGCCAGGCCCGGGCGAAATCCTCCTGGTCCTCATCCAGCATGAACAGCAGCCGGGCGTGATAAGAGCTCAGCATATCCAGGGGGTTCCTGACCGCCACGACAAACTTTGCCCGACTGTCGAAGTCCATGGCCCGGCGGATGGCCTGCGGGTCGTACAGATAGGTCACCGAGCCGTCGCCGATGGCCTGGCAATCCCGCGTCAGGTTCGGGTGGAAGCGCTCCAGATACAGCCGCCGGACGTCGTCAATGGGCAGCGTCGAGCGGTCTTCGAGGAGGAAGTGGGTTTCCTTGGGCTTCGAGAAGCTGACCCACGGGTTGCCCGCAAGCGCCCGGCTCAACCCCGTGGTTCCGCAGCGCGGAGCGCCGACGACGAAAAAGCTCGGCGGCAGATCCGGCAGCATGGCGCTGACCAGGTCGGGGTCGGCGCCCTCGAGCAGCCGCATGATGTCGGCGTGGCTTTTCGGCGAGCTGGCTTTCGGGTCAGAAACTTTCGGGTTGGGAGCCATGGCAGCGCAATGTCCAACTTCCTGGCAGAAAGGTCAAACGCCGGCAAAAGTAGCAGCGCCATCCACCAACCGGTAGACTCCGCCCCGGAGATTTAGGTCAAGTCCACCACCGAAACCTGGCAACGTCACAATAACCACCCAAAGAGGGAAATATGCGTTTGCTGTCAATGCTCTCGGTGCTGCTAATCGCATCAGCATCGTCCTGGTCCTACGAGTACCCCATCAACGATCCCTATCTGGCCACCGTGGTGGGCACGCCGGAGCCGCTGCAGGCGGACCTGCCGGACCCCTTCAAACTGAAGATCAAGCGGCTGCCCAAGACCACGGCCTGGGAGACGCCCGAAGCCATGTGGTATTCCGAGCGGCTGGAATACTCCTATCGGCTGCAGCGCGGGCAGGCACCGCTGATCTTCGCCATCTCCGGCACCGGCGGTTTCCACGACTCGGGCAAAAATCTGGCGCTGTTGAAAGCCTTCTATCAGGCAGGGTTTCACGTCGTGGGTATCACGTCGCCCACCCATTCCCAGTTCGTCGTGGCAGCTTCCACGACCGGCGTGCCCGGTCACCAGCGCAACGACGCGAAGGACATCTACCGCGTGATGCAGCAGATCCTGGGGGAAATCGGCCATCGCGACCGGATAACCGGCTACAACGCGGTGGGCTACAGCCTGGGTGCAACCAATGCCGGTTTCGTTGCCGAGCTGGACGCCCGGGAACGCAAGATCAATTTTGACAAAGTGCTGATGATCAATCCGCCGCTGTCGCTTTACACGTCCATCTCGAAGCTGGACCGCATGCTGCAGAACATTCCCGGCGGCCTGGATAACTTCAATCTGTTTTTCGACCGCGTGGTTCAGGCCATTACATCCGCCTACAAGAGATCTTCCACCGTCGAGTTCTCGCCAGACATCGTTTTCGAGGCCTTCAAGGACAACCCGCCCACCACCGAGGAACTGGCGGCCCTCATCGGCGTTTCCTTCCGACTTTCGTCTTCCGCGCTGATCTTTAGCGCCGATACGCGCACCAACTTCGGGTTCATCAAGCCGGCAAACGTGACCCTGACCCGGACATCCAGCCTGAGCCTCTACGACCAGCCGTCCATACGGGTCGGGTTCACCGACTACTACCACGAATTCTTCTGGCCTTTCTACGAGCCCCAGTATCCGGACGAATCCCGCGACTCCTTCGCCGACCGGCACTCGCTGCGCTCGATTCAGGATTTTCTCAGCGGGGCCAGGAACGTGGGCCTGTTTCACAATCGCGACGACGTGATTCTCTCCGTTGGCGAGATCGACTGGTTCCCCACCGTCTTCGGTGATCGAGCCAAGATCTATCCCAACGGCGGGCACCTGGGGAATCTTGAGTACGCGGAGGTTATGGCGGACATCGTGGGGTACTTCAAATGAGCCATCGTATCAGCGCACTCCTCGTTGTTCTGCTCGCCACTGGCCTGGTTGGCTGCAGCACCGCGCCGGTGGTCAAAGGCAGCGCCCCTGAAGAAACCGTCTTCGAGGCTCAGGAACTGGACGCGTCAGACGTGGACTGGCCCCTGAACGTCTACGACCCGCTGGAGGGCATGAACCGCGCCATCTACCGGTTCAACTACCAGGCCGATCGCTGGGTGCTGATCCCCGCGGTAAATGCCTACCGGTACGTCACCCCGGGGTTCGTGAGAACGGGCGTAAACAACTTCTTCGACAACTTCTTCGGCATCAAGACCCTGATGAACCAGATTCTGCAGGGTCGACCCGTGCGCGCGCTGCAGACCACCGGGCGCATGGTGGTCAACACCACGGTGGGCCTCGCCGGCCTGTTCGACGTGGCCACGCCGCTGGGGATTCCTTATCACAAGGAAGACTTCGGCCAGACGCTCGGCGTCTGGGGCGTGGACCCGGGCGCCTATCTGGTGCTGCCTTTCTTCGGTCCGGGCAGCCTGCGTGACGGGGCCGGGCTGGCCGTGGACGGGGCCTTCCAGACCTGGCTGGACCCGTTCAACTTCGACAATCACCCCGGCAGGCAGTATGCCTACTACCCGCTGATGGTGCTCGACACCCGTGACCGGATCGGGTTCCGCTACTATCAGACCGGATCACCCTTCGAGTACGAGCTGGTGCGACGGTTGATTCTCACCATTCGAGAAATTGAGGTGGAGAAATGAGCGCTCTCGTGATGTTTCGTCGTACCGCATTCGCTGCCCTGCTGCTGTGCGTCAGCTTTGCCGCCGTCGCCCAGGAAATGCGGACCATCCGCCTCGGCATGACCGTCTCGGAATCCGGGGAATTCAAAGATCAAAGCGAAGCGTTCGCCAGCGGCGTCAAGTTCTGGGCCCGGGATCTGCTGGATCGTGGGGCCAATCCCATCGAGCTGGTGACCTACGACGATCAGTCCAGCCCCGAGCGCGCCGCCGAGCTCTACGAGCGGCTGATTACCCAGGACAACGTCGATCTGCTGATCGGGCCTTTCTCGTCTTCCCAGGTGATGGCTGTGGCACCCGTCGTCGAGAAATACAATTTTCCGATGGTGGTGGAGTCCAGCGCGCCCGTCGTCTACCAGCAGGGCTATCGCAATGTTTTCGGTATCTACACGACTGCCGACGCGAACATGGACGGCGTTCTGGACATGGCCCGCGAAAACGGCCTGTCCAGCGTGGCCATCGCCTACCAGAACAGTGAATTTCCAGCCGCCGTCGCCCAGGGGGTGCGCGTCTCGGCACCTGGCAAAGGTTTGACCGTCACCTTTGATGAGTCTTATCCCACCGGAGCAGATTCCCTGGACGCGCTGGCGGCAAAGCTTGCGCAGACACGGCCTGAGCTGATCGTGCTCGGCGCCTACCTGAAAGATTCGATTCAGTTCGTGCAGGCGCTCAAGGCCACCGGCTTCGCACCGAAGATGCTCGCCGTGAGCGGCGCGCCGTCGCTACGCGAGTTCGGCGATGCCTTAGGTTCCGATGCCGACGGCGTGATCGCCACCACCCAGTGGATGCGCAGCGGGCGCATTCCGGGCTCGTTCGACTTCGCCTTTCGCTACCGGGAGCTTTATGGCGCCTACCCCGGCTACAACGCAGCCGGCGGCTATGCGGCCGGTCAGATCATCGAAGCCGCGGCCCGACTGTCCCGGCTGCGCGACGTGCTGAACGATCCCCAGGCGATCCGCAGCAAGATGCGCGAGCAGCTGGCGACCATGAATTTTCAATCGCTCCTCGGCAACTACCGGGTCGACGAGACGGGCCGTCAGGAAGGCAAGACCCTGTTCATCATCCAGTGGCAGGGCCCGCACCGCAGCCTGATCGCCCCGAAGGACATCGCCCGCTGGCAGCTGAAGTTCCCTCTCTCGAGCTGGGACGCGCGCTAGCGTCCTGTCCGATATGCGACTGATTGACCAGACAGAGGACGCTAGCGGCGACGCCGCCACTGCGGGCGCCACACGCCCAGCACAATGTTGGCAATCGCGATGGTCAGTACGACCCAAAGCGCCCCCCACTCGTCCTCCCTGGGACCGGGCAACGTTGCTGGGTCGAGCTCACCGGCCAGCGCAGCCTGCGCCGCTCTGGCGGCGCGCTCCGCGGGACCCTGAATCGACACCAGCGAACCTTCGAAAACGGACAGTCCGAGCAGCAGCTTGGCCAGGACCCAGGCGCTGTCCCGAAAAGGCGCATGCACCGCCATGGACCACAGCCCGCTGATGAGCACGAGGGTGAGTGAAGGCAGCAGCAGCCAGCGGGACAGCAGGGCAACCGCTTCCCGGATGGTCGCGTAAGCGACCAGCGAGGTTGGTTCCGGCGCGATGCTGAGCAGCAGAATGTGCGCGGCGATGGCTCCGGTAAAACCCACCGCTGCCAGCGTGTGCAGGATTTTGGTCGCTTTCTTCATGGCCCTGTCACTCGCGGACCTCGACGCGCTGTGCGGGCAACTCGCCGTCTTCCGGCGTCAAACCGTACGGACGCACCAGGTCCCAGACGTGCGACGGAATCATGTGCTTCATTCGCGCCGGGGCGGCTCGGCGCAGGTGCAGCACCGTCTCCACCGCTTTCATCTCCACGCGGGAACGGGCAAATTCGAGCCCGCGCGGCCCCACCTTCGGCATCAGCCAGCCCATCAGCGGCCGTAGAAAGTCCGGCATCCCGCGCAACGGCAGGCCGCCAGCGGCCCGCCGGGTATTACTGAGAAAACCCCGCACCGGCGCCTCGCGTTTTCCCGCGCTGACGGGTTCCCGGATCGTAACCTCATCGCCTAGCAGCGCCAGCAGGCGCTCGCCGCGGGCATTGCGTACCAGCAACCATTGGTCGCCGGACCCACCCATATAGCCCACGGTTATGTCGGCCAGCGAATTCGTGTAATCCACGCAGGTGCGACAGGTCAGCGGAAAAAAATCTGCGGGCAGCTTCGATATCGGCAGCTTGAGGAACGGTATCTCCCGCCGGTGGCCATCGTCGAAACGCAGCTCCACCCGGTAGTCGGCACGAAACTCCAGATAGTTGATGCGCCCCGGCTCCTCGTCCAGCAGTGCCAGGAATTCATGAAAGCGCGCGGTGGTCGTATTGTCCGAGCAGGGCGTACCGATGACGTACAGACGCTCCAGCCCCAGATCGGCTTCCAGAGCCCGCAACGCGTAAACCTGACAGGGAATACCGATCACAGCCAGCCGGCGATGACCGGCCGCAACGGCAGGCTCGATGACCGAGAGCAGCGGCGCGTATCCCATCCGCATGCCACGCGCCCCGGCCAACTGCGATGCCTCCGTCACCAGAACCGGCACCGGCGCCCAGCGGTCCTGCGGATCCGGTACTACCGTGATCACTCCATCCACCTCTCCGATTTCCAGCAACCGCTGCGCCAGTCGGGTGGTGATGCCCGTCCACTGCGCGTTGGCAAGGGGTGGATCCAGACGGGCCCGGAGCATCCGCAGGTAAGCGCCGAAGAAGCGCTCGTCGTCCTTCTGAGAATCGCGGACCCGGCCATGAACCCGGGCTTCCAGAGCCGGATAGTCGGGTCGGATGAACTGACAGGCCCGGGCGCAGCGTTTGGGGTCCGCCGTGCGCGACACCCCGCAGTCGGTGCAGAGGGTTCGCGGCGGGGGAGCCGTCGCGTTCAGGGCGCTTTCGGCCAAAGCTTCCTGCCCGGACCCGCGAGTCCGCCGGTCGGCTCCGGGTCGGCCTCACGCGCGGGCAACTCCGCAGCAGGCAGAAACCAGCGCCACAGCGCGCTGTCTCTGATCGGCAGCACCAGAAACCAGTGCTCGATGACGCCGAGCGCGGTCAGCGTAGCCAGCACCACCGAACCCGTGAAGCCGGCGGGTGCCGGTTGCTGCGACAGCGCCGAGGCCGCGTGAAACACAGCCATCGCCGTGCCCACGGTCACCGACAGTGGAAACAGCCAGTTCATAGGCGCTTTGCGCATGTAGCTGACGGTATAGCGAAGGCGTTTCGGAGCCAGATCCGAGTCCACGTTGGGAACGCCGAGAAACAAATTCAGCTTGGCGCTCCAACGCATGAGCCACAGGGTCGCGAACGTCCAGCCAGCGACCGGGTTGACGCTCCCCGCCGCCAGAGCCACCAGCAGGACACCGATGAAGATGACCAGAATTTCCTGATACAGGCCAACGTTGATCGCGCGCACGAAGCGCGCCCAGCCGGCCATGTCTTCGGGACAGGCGGTTTTGACCGGTCCGGTCAGCACCCCCATCAGATATCCCATTTCCAGCCAACCCCAGACGAGCACCGCTGCCACGAAGCCCGTCCATACGCCTTCGATACCGGAGTGTGTCAGGCTGTGCTCGATGGCGCCGAACGCGCACCCGACCACGAGCATGCCAAGCGTCAGCGAGAGCACGTGGCTGCCCGGACGGCGCCGAACCAGAATCAGAACCACGCCGGTGCTGAACCACCAGATGAACATCGTCAGTGCTGCGGGCAGGAATACGTCCATGGTTGCTGAGTTCGGCCCGGCCGCCTACCAGGCGGGGGCCATGCGCACTTTCTCCGGCAGCTCGTTGCGCACGACGGGCATCATATAAAGGCTGGCCAGAACCCCCGCAGACCGCAGCAGGCAAGAGGCCTTGCGCAGCGCCCCGATGACGCCACCGGCCTGCCTCGCCGCGTCGCTCTCCAATGCCAGCAGCCGCAGCTTCTCGAACCTGGCGCGAAAGACGGGATTGTGAATATCCAGTGTGAAGGGAAACACCTGCTTGGAGATCTGCGAGGTGACCTCGAAAACCTCGTAGTCGTAGTCGGTCGGGTCGAGGCCCATGGCTTTGTGCATCTCCGGTCGCGAATGGTCGCGCACGTACATGGTCGCGAACACCGCCAGCAGGAAGAAGCGAATCCACAGACGATTGTGACCGCGCAGCAGATGGGGATTGGCCCGCATGATCAGCGCAAAAGCCTCCCCGTGGCGGAACTCGTCATTACACCACTGCTCAAACCAGCGGAAGATGGGGTGAAAACGCCGCTCCGGATGGCGCTCGAAATTACGGAAAATGGTGATGTAGCGAGCGTAGCCGATCTTCTCGGATAGATAGGTTGCGTAGTAGATGAACTTCGGTTTGAAGTAAGTGGTCTTCTTGTTGCGCTTGAGATAACCGAGATCCACCGGAATTCCGTAATCCTTCAGCGAGCGATTGATGAATCCGGCGTGGCGCGCCTCGTCACGCGTCATATACTGCATCAGCTTTTTGATCTCGGGATTGTTGACCCGCTCGGCGATATCCGCGTAAAGCACGCAGCCCGAGTACTCGGACGTGACCGAGCTGACCATGAAGTCCAGGAATTCCGCCTGCAGCGGGCCGGGTAGCTCCTTGACCTCGCTGGAGAACCAGTCCGGTCGCTCGAAGTGGTCGACGTTGGCATCGTTGTCGAACTCGGACATCATCTGATTCCACTCATCACGCACCAGCGCCAGGTCGATGCGCTCCAGGGCGTCGAAATCGGTGGTGTAGAAACGCGGCGTCAGCACGGTTTCCGTATTGGCCTTCCGGGTGGCCGGGTTGATATCACGTTCACGAATGGATCCTGCTGCCGCGTTCATGATCTGCTTTCTCCTGCGAGTTGTAAGCGTCGGTCAGGTCTGGCCTGGCGAGCCGCCCTGCTCTGGTTACCGGTGAGTGCCGGGGATTTTTCCAGCAGCGCTTCGAACACGGAACGGTTGGACATGCCGAACGCATCCAGGACGATGTCCGTGCGCGTGGACGGGTCTCTGAGAATCAGCCGACGATCTTCGCGCCAGCCGATGACGAACGGCAGGCCGAGGCTGATACCGCGGGCGCTTCGCTGGCGGGACAGTCCCCGCATCATGCCGCGGGTAAAGCCTCCGCTGCCGGCTGCATACCGCCGCACCAGCCGGTCGTCGGTGGCATCGAAAACCAGCACCGAGCCGTCCGCCGCGTCCCGGAACAGCAGGCTGCGCGCCTCGCTCAGCGGCACCAGCGGGGCGACCCCCCCGCCGCCGGCAAGACGCACCCAAACCGCGCTCGCCAGCGCCAGCACCACCATACCGACAATGGCGACCCGCAACGCTCGCGGACCAGCCGCCGGCGTCGATGCGGGGGCTCCTGAGGTCACGTCGCTACCGCTCGCGCAGACATCGACAGCGCCGCGGCGGGCTGCTCTGCAGCGCCGAGCTGGCGGCTGATCAGCTGAGCGACCCGCTCGACGTCGGGAACGCAACGCAGCGTCAGCTCGGGTCGGCGTATGCGCCACGGACGCGCGTGGGGCCAGAGCACGAGGTAGGAGACCCGATCGTCGGTGCCCAGCTGAAAAGCGATATCACCCGAACCGTCGGCATGCCGCTTGACGGCGACGGCATCGATGATTCGAAACGGCACGTTGAGGGAGAGCCGCAGCGCGACCCCGAAACGCATGACCACGCGCTTCTGGGTAATCGTATAGATGGCTTCCCGGGCGCTGGCCCAGGCGATGAGGGCCAGCAGCCCGATGGAGAAGGCGGCGAGGCAGCCGAGGACGCCCAGCGTGTGCATCAGCTGACCCGTTGCAACCCCATCGTGCACGCCCTCGGCCACGAACCAAAGACTAAGCAGCAGAAAGTACGCGGCTACCTTGTAACAGTGAAAAGCCCGCCGCGCCAGGGAATGCCAGGTCGGCGATCCCTGCCAGACAACCGACTCCCCCGCCGGCAGCGGTTCCGGCAGGCCCGGTTGCGCTTCGCGTTCGAAATCGTCGTGATCCGTCACAGCAGCGGCTCCGCTCGAGCCGGGGTCGCGAACAGCAGACCACCCGCATAATAGGCGCTGATTCTGTCCTCCTCGCGGAGGGTGACCTGATCCGGATTGGCCGGACCGGGTCCCCGAGCGAGCTGCTCGCCCAGCACCGCTTTGACGCGCAGCTGATTTCTGCGCGTATCGATGTGAGCAAAGTTGTACGGCACCAGGACCTTGCGACTCCCTGCTGCTTCGTCCGCCGTTTCGATCTCGAAGTAGCGCAGCAGATTGTCAGAACGATCGACCCACGCGTCGCTGACCGTGCCCGCCTGCACGCCATCGGCGCCTACCGCGGCCAGACCGATCGGGTTGGGGTCCTTGTCGCAGAGGGAAATCTCCGTCGCCACCCGCAGAGGCACGATCTTCGGTCTGTCGTCGAGCGTCAGATCCGGGTGTTCCTCACGCAGCGCGTAGGACGCGGGGCCCACACCGGCGGTGAGCGGATCACCCTCGGGCACCAGCGGTGCGCCCGGCCAGGGACCGATGGGCTTGGCTTTGATCTCGGCTTCCGGTTCGTCGCGGGGTACGGTAACAACCGAGCCATCCCGCATGAGGAACGATTTAGGCGCCGCGGGTTTTGGAAAACCCACGACTTCTATCTGCCCCGAACGATCCGACTCCAGCGGGTAGCCCTCGCGTTTGCCCTCGCGATGGAGGTACAGAATCAGAACGGCGAAAAAGAACCAGAACGCATACAGCACAAGCTGCGCGACATCGATGTATCCGGTAATTGCACCCGTTTCCATAGTCACTATCTCCCAGCTAGCCAGGCAGCTCCGCCAGGCCGAACCTGTCGCTCGCCATCCGTTGCAACGGGACGCGCACCAGGGGCCCGAGGGCTACCAGCGTTGCGAAAAGCAACGCTATTTCCATGTGATATACAAAGCTGTAACCCGTCGCCGGCTCTGCCAGCACGGCGCCGAGCACGCCGCGCTCCGCCAGCGCGGACACGAGGTCGCGGATGCCACCGCCCAGGGCGATGCCCAGCCCGATGGCGGTCGCCTGAACAGCGCCCCAGGCGCCGAGCGCGAACCCGCGATGGTTGCCGCCCGCCAGAGCCATGGCCGCGATCAGCGTGCCGACGGCGAACAGCCCGGTGCCGAAACCGAGCAGAGCCGCGCCCAGCGCGAACAGCACGGCCGACTGCAGGGGGCCGGCGAATATGAGGCAGACGAACGCAAGGATACCGATGAGCACCCCCAGCGAAGAAACGCGGTATTCGTTCGCACCCCGCTGCAGTGAAATCGCCGACAGCGCGAAGGCCGCCAGCGTGCCCCCTGCCAGAAATGCGGTGAGCAAGGTCGTCTGGCCGACGTTCAAGTTGAGCACCTCGGCGCCGTACGGCTCGAGAAGCACGTCCTGCATGCTGAACGCCATGCTGCCGATCCCGACCGCGATCAGCAGTCGGCGCGACACCCCGTCCCCGTTCAGACTGCGCCAGGCGGCGGCAAACGGCAGCCGCGGCCGATCGTGCCGGGTGAGCTCCGGACGCCGGGACTCCTGCTTCCAAAGCGATGCGGCATTGAGGACTATGGTGGCTACGGCGGCACCCTGGATAACCTGAATAAGCCGCAGCTGCGAGAACTCGCTCAGCAGCGCGCTGAACAACAGCGCGCTCACGATCATACCCAGCAGCAGCATCACGTAGAGCAGCGCCACCACTCTGGGCCGGGCATCGTCCGGTGCGAGGTCGGTCGCCAGCGCCAGACCCGCGGTCTGGGTAACGTGCAGACCCGCCCCGGTCAGCAGAAACGCCAGCGTCGCGGCCACGGGGCCCACCCAGGCCGGCCCGTGGGAATCGCCCGACAGGATCAGCAGCGCAAAAGGCATGATAGCCAGACCCCCGAACTGCAGCAGCGAGCCCACCCACAGGTAAGGCACGCGCCGCCAGCCGAGAAACGACCGGTGCTGATCCGAGCGGAAGCCGATGAGCGTGCGCAGCGGCGCGAACACTACCGGCAGGGCAATCATGACGGACACCAGCCAGGCAGGCACCGCAAGCTCGACGATCATCACCCGGTTCAGCGTACCGTTGAGCAGAACCAGCGCCATACCCACCGAGACCTGAAACAGCGACAGCCGCAGCAGCCGTCCCAACGGCAGATCGGCGCTGGCCGCGTCCGCGAACGGCAGCATGCGCGGACCGAGCTGCTTCCAGATGCTGGCGATTGGCGGGCGCGCAGCTTTCACCTGCGTTGCATCCTGATCGCCTGGGATTTATAGAACCCCGTCGACACCCTATGCATATCGCTGACCTGCCAGTCGGGCAGAGCCGAGTGCAGCCGCCGAACGAGTTCGTTTGCCCGTACCGGGCAGATGTCGGGCGCGCGGTCACCGTGCGGCAACAAGCGGCCCGCCAGGTGCATCAGCGCCAGCAGCGGCGTCCAGGGCGCGATGGTGAACACCAGGCTGTGTCTGACCCGAGGTGCCAGGCGCCGTATCGCACCGACCACGTCCGGGGTCTCGTAGTGGATCAGCGAATCCATGGCGATGGCATAGTCGAACTCACCCAGCTCGGCATCGAGCATGTCACCGGAGACGAAAGTCAGGGGCCCGCCCCGCAGGTCCTCGGGAACGCGGCCCCGGGCCATCTCGATGAGGCTCGGCGACAGATCCACGGCCACTACTTCGGCGCGTCGACGGGCGGCAATCACGGCTGCGGCCCCGGTGCCGCAGCCGGCATCGAGAACCCGATGACCGGCGAGGTCTTCGGGCAGCCAGGACAGCAGCGTCTCGCGCATGGCATCGCGCCCGGCCCGCACCGTGGCCCGAATGCCGCTTACCGGCGCGTCCGACGTCAGCTTGCGCCAGGCATCCAACGCGGTGCGGTCGAAGTAATGCTCGATCTCGCTGCGGCGCCGGGCGTAGGATCCGGGCTCCATCGCAACAGCCATCAGTCGAACCCCAGAAAGTCGAACAGCTCGCGATCGGGCATGGGCAGCGCCTCGCAAGGCGGCATCTCCGAGAGCAGCGCTTGTGCAAGCCGGAGGTATTCGTCCTGCACGGCCTTGATCTCCGGCGCGTCCGGCATCTCGAACAGCGTCGACTTCTTCAAGCGGCTGCGCCGAATGGCATCAAGGTCGGGAAAGTGGGCGAGCCGCCGCAGACCAACGCGCTGGTTGAAGCCGTCGATCTGATCGGTATCCGAAGAGCGATTCGCGACGACGCCGGCCAGCCGCACCTTGTAGTTTTTGGATTTGGCATGAATGGCGGCGACGATCCGATTCATGGCAAAAATCGAGTCGAAGTCGTTGGCCGAAATCACCAGACCTCGATGGGCATGCTGCAACGGGGCCGCAAATCCGCCGCAGACCACGTCGCCGAGCACGTCGAATATCACCACGTCAGTGTCTTCGAGCAGATGATGCTCCTTGAGCAGCTTTACCGTCTGTCCGGTGACGTAGCCGCCGCAGCCGGTACCCGCTGGCGGGCCGCCGGACTCCACGCACATCACGCCGTTGTAGCCTTCGAACACGAAATCTTCCGGGCGCAGTTCCTCCGGGTGAAAATCCACCGCCTCGAGGGCGTCGATGACGGTGGGAATGAGCGTCTTGGTCAGGGTGAAGGTCGAATCATGCTTGGGATCGCAGCCGATCTGCAGCACCCGCTTGCCGAGCTTCGAAAACGCAACGGAGAGATTGGACGAGGTCGTGCTCTTGCCGATGCCCCCCTTGCCGTAAACGGCAATCACCAGGGCGCCGTCGATGGCCAGATCCGGTTCCATGTGAACCTGCAGGCTGCCGTCGCCGTCGCCACGGCCGTCACCGTCCGCGTTCTTTACCGGTATGTGCATTGCCGTCATGCCAGGGCTCCTTCCTGAATGCCTTCCATTCGATCCTCCAATGCTTCGCCCGCCCGCTGCAGCGCGTCGAGCGTGTTTTCGTCCGGCGACCAGAAGTTACGCTCGTGCGCCTCCAGCAGCCGGTTGGCCAGCTTCACCGACGCGGTCGGATTGAGCCGGGCGATGCGCTCGCGCAGGGCGTCGTCCAGCACGAACGTTCGAGTGAGCTGGTCATAAACCCAGGGGGCAACCTGCCCCGTGGTCGCCGACCAGCCCATGGTGTTGGTCACGTGCGCCTCCAGCTGATGCACGCCTTCGTGGCCGTGCTGCAGCATCTCCTCGTACCACTTGGGGTTCAGCAGTCGCGTCCGCGCTTCCAGAGCCACCTGGTCGGACAGAGACCGGACGACGCTGCGGCCCTGCGTGTGATCGCCGATATAAGCGGGAACCGTATCTCCCCGGGCCAGCTCGGCCGCCTTGGTGATGCCGCCCAGCGAGTCGAAGTAGTGATCTACGGTGGTGACGCCAAGCTCCACGGAGTCGAGATTCTGAAAAGTCAGCTCGACGTCGCTGAGGACGTCTTTCAGCAGCGCCTGCTGCTGGGTGGGCCGGGCGGCGGTGTCATAGGCAAAGCACTTGCGGCGCGAGAACAGCTCGCCCAGCTCATCCGACTCCTGCCAGAGACCGCTGTCCACCAGCTGGTTGACGTTGGCTCCGTAAGCGCCGTCGGCGTTGCTGAACACGCGCAGCGCGGCAACCTCGATCGCGCAGCCGTGGGCCTGCTGATACGCCAGGGCGTGTTGGCGAATGGGGTTTTCCGCCAGCGGCTCGTCAGCCCGCGCCGCCAGCAGCGACGCCTCCGCAAGCAGCCGGATCTGCCCGGGGAGCAGATCGCGGAAGATCCCGGACAGCGTCATCACCACGTCCACGCGCGGTCGCCCCAGCGTCTCCAGCGGAATCAGCTCCGCGCCGGCGAGACGGCCGTAACTGTCGCGTCGCGGTCGGGCGCCGATGAGCGCCAGCACCTGGCCGATCGCCACGCCTTCGGACTTCAGGTTGTCTGTGCCCCACAGCACCATGGCCACCGACGCCGGCAGCTTGCCGGATTCGTCCTGGCACTGCCGGAGCAGGCAGTCGGCCTGACGCGCGCCTTCAGCGACGGCAAACGCCGAGGGGATGCGTGACGGATCGAAGCCGTGAATGTTGCGCCCGGTGGGCAGGACGTCGGCGTTGCAGATCACATCACCACCGGGAGCCGGGCTGACGTAGCCGCCATCCAGAGCATGGATGAGAGCGCCCAGCTCGTCCGACGCGGCCAGGCGCTCGCTCAGCTGGCGATAACCCGCAAGCACCGAACCCGGGTCCTCGATCGCCGGACTGTCCGCCGCCAGCCGCGCAGCCAGGCCATCCAGCGGGGCGCCACTGGTGAGCCCGGATACCACCGCGTCCGGCAGATGGCAGCCGTCCGCATGGGCGGCGGCCCGCAGCAGCGCTTCCTGCGCGGTGGCGTCGTGGGGCTCGCCCAGCACGTGCAGACCGTGCGGAATCAACGTGGTTTCCACTTCGGCAAGCTTCTCCAGAAGGCCGGGCATCAGGGCATCCGGGTCCAGCCAGCAGCTGTCGCCCGCAACCAGCTCGAGGGCAGCAGCCTGCTCCCGCAGCAGGGGCAGCAACTGCTGTCGCTCCCCGTTCTCGGGCGCCAGCGCGCGAAACCGGTCCAGCAGCTCTTTGAGGTCGGCAAGCTCCCGATACAGCCCCGACTGCGCCAGCGTCGGCGTCATGTGCGTCACCACCGTGGCATTGGAACGCCGCTTGGCTATGCAGCCTTCCGACGGGTTGTTGGCGGCGTAAAGGTAGAGATTCGGCAGGTCACCGATGAGCCGTTCGGGCCAGCAGGTGCTGGACATGCCCGCCTGCTTGCCCGGCATGAACTCGAGGGCGCCGTGGGTCCCGAAGTGAAGCACGGCGTCAGCCGAGTACTGCTCGCGAAGGTGGCGATAGAAGGCCGCGAACGCGTGATTGGGCGCCAGGCCGCGTTCGAACAGCAGCCGCATCGGGTCGCCTTCGTAGCCGAACGGCGGCTGCACGCCAACCAGCACGTTGCCGAACTCGGCGCCGAGCACGAACAGGGATGCGCCGTCGGTCAGGACTCGACCGGGGGCCGCGCCCCACTGATCTTCGATCTCCTCGAGGTAGGGTTCGGCCCGCACGTAGTCGTCAATGGCGACGCGCTGGTGCACGTTGGCGGGCGCGCCGAGTTGGGCGGCGTTTCCATTCAGGACCGCGTCGCGCAGTGCCTCCACCGAATCGGGGACGTCGACCTCGTAGCCCTCGGCGGCGAGGCGTTCGAGCAGATTGTAAAGCGACTGAAAGACAGAAAGGAAAGCGGCGGTGCCGGTGCTGCCGGAGTTGGGCGGAAAGTTGAACAGAACGACGGCAAGGCGGCGCTCGGCCCGAGGCTTCTTGCGCAGCGAGACCAGACGCGCGACGCGATCAGCAAGCGCGTCCGCACGTTCCGGGTCGCAGCACATGCGCCTGGCATCGCCGCTGGCCTCGTGACCGCGGCCTCCATAAACCATGGTTCCGGTGGCGCCATCCAGCTCGGGAATGGCGACCGTCATCATCGTCTCCAGCGGCAGCAGGCCGCGCTCGCTATCAGCCCATTCGTGCAGGCTCTGAAATTCCAGCGCTGCCGCAGACAGATAGGGCACGTCCAGTCGTTCGAGCAGGGCCACTGCCGCTTTCGAGTCGTTGTAGGCGGGCCCGCCGACCAGCGAGAATCCCGTCAGGGACACCACCACGTCCACGGTGGGCCGGCCGTCGTGCTCGAAGTACGCCTCCATCGCCGGTCGCGCATCGAGACCGCTGGCGAACACCGGCAGCACCTGGAAACCACGCAGTTCGAGAGCCGCGATGACCCCATCATAGTGCGCTGTGTTACCCGCAAGCACGTAGGACCGCATGATGACGAGGCCCACGCACCCCGGCGAGTCATTGCCCACAGCCTTGCTGCGGACAGGCTTACGACCAACCGCCTTCGACGCGCCGTTGGTGCGCCGCCCTGCCGGCGACGGTAAGTCAGACACATCGGTGGTGATGCGCTCGGGCAGCGCCGGGTGATACAGGCCAACGTCCGGATACTCTACCGGCATCCCCGGCTTGACGCGGCTTCGCAGTCCGGACCGCTCACCCGCCGCATAGCGATGAATCAGGAATCGCACCATGTTGCCGATGTTCTGCTCGGATCCCAGCAGCCAGTACCGCATGACCAGAAGGTAGGTTCGCAGATCCTGGGCCGCCCCGGGGACGAGCCGGAGCAGCTGCGGCAGTCGACGCAGCATGGCCATCTGCTTGGCGCCGGCCGAGGCGGGGGCGCTGGTTTTATCGTCCGCGCTGGCGTTGCCCCTGCCACGAAGTTTCTTCAGCCAGGAGAGACCACCGCCCGAGCGGGCCTGCATGTCGAAGGAACCAAGCCGGGTCAGCGAAGTCACGTCCGGCGCCGAAAGGCAGCAGACAATGGCGTCGCAGTCGGCTCGCCGCGCCTCGAGCATGGCGCGCACGCCGTTGATGTGATCATCCATGAACAGCATGCAGACGACGACGATGTGGGCCTCGGCGATGGCTTTCTCGCAGGCCGCCAGCGCGCAGGCCGACTCCGTCCACTCTGCCGCCGAGTGCAGCGTAAGGCTGAGTCCCGGCAGCTCCTGGCGCAGCTCTGCCTCACAGCGGGCGACGGTGTCGGCTAGATGGCTGTCGAGCGTTACGACGACGACATTGACCTCGGTGCGACCGGCGTCGTGTGCTGCGCCCCGCGAGGCACGTTGCGGAGCGGCTATCTCAACGGGCGAAGTGCGCTTTGGCATCGTACAGCGTCTCTATGGTGATGGATTCGAGCCCGCGCTCGCGCGCGTACCGTTCGGTGTTGTTGCGAGCCTTGCCGCGCACGAAAAACGGAATCTTCTTCAGCTCCGCCTCGGCGTCGCCCGTCCAGCTGGCATCGCAGGCAGCGGATTCTCCGAAGCCCTGTGTTTCGGCGGTCGATACGGCCTGGGCCGCGGCATCCGCAGCCGGGGGGCCGCTATCAGCGACCGCCGCTCCGGACCGACTCGACCCCAGATGAGACGGCGCGGTATCGGAAAACTCGAAGTCGTCCCGGAACATCTGCACGAGATGCTCCTCCAGCCCCATCATCAGCGGATGTACCCAGGTGTCGAAGATGACGTTGGCACCTTCCCAGCCCATCTGCGGCGAGTAGCGCGCCGGACAATCCTGGACGTGAAAAGGCGCGGAGATGACAGCGCAGGGTATGCCCAGGCGTTTGGCGATGTGGCGCTCCATCTGCGTGCCGAGCACCAGCTCGGGCGCAAGCGCCTGAATGCGCGACTCCACCAGCAGGTAATCGTCCGTGACAAGCGCATCAACACCCAGCTGCTTCGCCAGGTCGCGTATCGGCCTGGCCTGCTCCCGCGAATAGGTGCCGAGCCCGACCACCTCGAAAGCGAGCTCCTCGGTCGCGATGCGGGCCGCCGCGCAGGCGTGAGTCGCATCACCGAAGATGAACACCCGCTTGCCTGTCAGATAGGTGGAATCCACCGAGCGCGAGTACCAGGGCAAGCGGGACTCGCCGCCTGCCGGTGACGCATCGACACCGGCCAGGGCGGCTACTTCCTCGAGAAAATCCCGGGTCGCACCAACACCTATGGGCACCGTGCTCACCCAGGGCTGACCGATCTGGCGCCGCAGCCACCGGCAGCTGAGCTCCGCAACCTCCGGATAAAGGCAGATGTTGAAGTCGGCATCCGCCAGCCGCGCCAGATCCGCGATGCTTGCTCCAGCCGGCGCTACCACGTTCACGTCCACGCCGATGCCGTCGAGCAGCGCCGTGACCTCCCGGACGTCGTCGCGGCAGCGGAAGCCCAGCGAGGTGGGTCCGAGCAGATTTGCCCGCGGACGTGCCCGGTTCGCGTCCCGCTGTTCCGCGCCGTCGGTTCCGGATGCAGCGCCGCTCAGCAATCGAACCAGCTGGTAGAAGGTCTCGCTGGCACCCCAGTTCTCTTTGCGCGAGTAGGCGGGCAACTCGACGGGGACCACGGGTACCGGAAGGTCCATGCCTTGCGCGAGCGCGCCCGGCTGATCCTGGATGAGCTCCGCGGTACAGGATTCTCCAACCAGAAGCGCAGCGGGCCTGTGCCTCTGATAGCTTTCAGCAACCGCCTGCTTGACCAGCGCCGCGGTGTCACCGCCGAGGTCCCGGGCCTGGAAGGTCGTGTAGGTCACGGGCGGGCGACGGTCGTCGCGCTCGATCATGGTGAACAGCAGATCGGCGTAGGTATCTCCCTGAGGCGCGTGCAGAACGTAATGCAGATCACGCATCGAAGCCGCGACGCGCATCGCGCCCACGTGCGGAGGGCCTTCGTATGTCCAGAGCGTCAGCTGCACATCAGACCTCCAGCCGTCGACGGCGTTTCAGCGGGCGAACAAACAGTTCCGCCAGATCTGCAGCCTGCTCGTAGCCGTGAACCGGACTGAATACCAGCTCGATGGACCACTTGGTGGTCTGCCCTTCTGCTTCCAGCGGGTTTGCCAGCCCCATGCCGCAGACGACCATGTCCGGCGCATCTGCGCGGACCCGATCGAGCTGTCTGTCGACATGCTGGCCCTCTGCTAGGCGCACGGATTCAGGCAGGAGCAGGAGCTCGGCCGCCTGAATCTCGCGGTCCAGAACCGGTACCCCGACCTCCATCGGCCGCATGCCGCACTCCCGCGCCAGAAACCGGGCCATGGCGATTTCCAGCTGGGAGTCCGGCAGAAACGAAATCGACAGCCCGTCAAGGTCGCAGCGATAGCGCTCGAGCGCCGAGATCGCGCGATCGCGGGCCGGGCCCACCGCCGCCTCGAAGCGGGCCGCCGGCACCCCCCAAGCGTCGGCGGCCGCCTGCAGCCAGGCCGTGGTGCCTTCGGCGCCGAACGGAAACGGGGCGGGAAGCAAGCGCGCGCCGCGCCGCCGCAGCGCCTGCAGCGTCCGGCGCAGAAAAGGTTGCGCCAGGAGCACACGGGTTTCGGACCCGACCACCGGCAGAGCACTTGCGCTGGATCCCGGAAAGAAACTGACGGCATCGATGCCCATCGCCGCGAACAGACGGCGGAACTGATCCTCTACCAGATCCGGCAGCGCGCCCACTATCAGCAGGTTGGGCCGTTGTGAATCGTCCTGGCTCACCGGCGCCTCCGCGACCAGCGCTTCCAGGCAGGCATCCTCACCTTCGGTGAAGGTAGTCTCGATGCCGCTGCCGGAATAATGCAGAACCCGCACCCGGTCCCGGTGCGTCTGCGAAAGTCGCCGCGCCGCCAGATCCAGATCCAGCTTGATGACCTCGGAAGGACACGAACCCACCAGAAACAGAGTGCGAATCTCCGGTCGACGACCGAGCAGCTCCGCTACCACGCGATCCAGTTCCTCGTTGCAGTCCGCCATCCCTGCGAGATCACGATCATCGAGGATGGCCGTCGCGAAGCGCGGCTCTGAAAAAATCATGACCCCGGCCGCGGACTGAATCAGGTGCGCGCAGGTTCGCGAGCCCACCACCAGGAAAAACGCGTCCTGCATCTTGCGGTGCAGCCAGACGATTCCGGTAAGGCCACAGAAAACTTCCCGTTGGCCACGCTCGCGTAGAATGACGCGGTCGTCTTTGTTCCGGCAGTCCGGTTCCGTCGACTCGATTTTGACGCCGACGTTCATGAGCCGCCGTTCGCCACGGCGAGCACCGGCGTGCCCCCAGCAGCATCGCAGCGCGCCCGGCGGAACTTGTAGAGGAACTGCCCCGCGTTGACCACATAGGCCGCATACGCGGCCAGAGCAACCAGCAGCTGTCGCTCGGCATTCGCGAGCCCGAGCAGCAGCATCACCAGGTATGCGGTGTGCAGGAGGATGACGAGCATGCTTACGACGTCTTCCCAGAAAAACGCCGGCGCGAACAGAAACCGGCCATAAACGTCCCGCTCCCAGAGCGCGCCAGTTATCATGATCGCGTACAGACAGGCGGTCTTACAGAGCACCGAAGCTTCCGCAGCCCACAGCCCTTCCCCGTTCCACAGATAGCGCAGCACCAGGCCAAGACTGACGAGAAAGACCGCAAACTGCAGCGGCGCCAGCACGCCCTGCACCAGCGTCCAAGGAGAGGCGTCCCGACGCCGACGCTGCTCAGAGGTGTAAAGCCTGTCCCCGAGGTCCCGTGCGTAGGTCTGCGGATGTGGATTCCGGCCAGCGCCGAAAGGCATGGTAGCCCCCCTGTATCTATAGTCGGACTGTCACGAATCCGACTATAGATAAGGGGACCTTAGAGTGTCAATTAAAACTGACGTAAGCATTGATTGACATGTTCGAGCCGCAAGTCGTATATTTGACTTGACAGTTGCTGGCGCGCTTTACTGAAGCCTCTTGGAGACATGTCTGGATCGATACCCGAACACCGACCGTGCCGAACTAACCTAGAGGCCGCTTCCCGCCGAAAGGCTGAGCAAAGCCCCTATCGAAGACACTCGGCGAGCCAGGCTCGAGCAGACATGGAACAGGATAGTAGTACCAAGGCGCCGTCACCCTCGATGTGGGGTACGGCATGTGACAACGGACTCCACGGGAGGGGAGACCATGGCTGCATCCTTGCTGGACAGTGCCAGCGTAACGTTACGGAGCTTTCAGTTCAGAACGCTCCGCACAAGGGCTCCGGAAAGCCAACTGCTGAAGCTGCTGGACGCCGAAATCATTCCTCGCCTGGCCAGGCATGGCACGACAGAGCAACCGCCTCTGGATCTGCTTGCCGAAATCGTCCAGACGCCACAGCCGAAGACCGACCCGGTGCAGCAGCTGGCGGCGCTCGCCATGCGACAGGATCAGGAAACCGCAACCGAGCTGCTGCTGGCCCTGCATATCCGCGGTTGGCCACTGAAAACCCTTTACCTGCAGCTGATGGAACCGGCCGCCCGTCTGCTTGGCGAGCTGTGGGAGCAGGACCGGTGCTCCTTCGTCGACGTGTCACTGGGAACCGCTTTCCTGCAGCGCGTGCTGCGAGAGTTCAGCATGCTGCATGAAACCGCCAGCCTGATGCCCGGTCACCACCATCGCGTGCTGCTGCTGCCGGCACCAGGGGAGCAGCACATCTTCGGCATCTCGATGCTCGGTGAGTTCTTCCGCGACTCCGGATGGGACGTCTGCGGCGGACCGCGGATCGACAGCGACGAGGTTCTGCAGCTGGTGCGCCACGAGCATTTCGATGCGGTGGGATATTCGGCAGCATCACAGCGCTCGCTGGAACCCCTGGCCCGACAGATCGAGAAGGTGCGGGCCAGCAGCCGGAATCAGCAGGTGCGGGTCCTGGTGGGCGGCAACGCCGTCGCCGGCAGTTTCCTGACGATGCAGCAGCTCGGTGCGGACGCTACGGCGACCGACGCCGAGGGCGCGGTTGCAGCCGCAATGAACGCGGTTGGAGCGCCCGCCGGGCGTCTTCCCGCCGTTTGAGACCGATGCCCGCGCAGCCTGGCGACAGCAGAGCCAAGGACACAAGAGCCAAGGACAATAGAGCCAAGAAGGAAAGCAGGTGAGATGAAGCGGCGCCTCCAACACGACGACTCCCGCCTTGATTAGCCTGCTGGACAGCAAGCGGCTCAAGAAAATCTCACCGGCCGAGCTGGTGCGAGCAGGGTCTGACATCGCCGTGCTGCTGGATGCCGTCGGTGGGACCGTCATCGACGTGTCCTACAGCGACAGCGCGCTGGCGGAGGCTCTGGCGGACGATTGGCGTGGGCAACCGTGGCTGGACACGGTCACCGATGAGACACGCGGCAAGGCCCAGGAGCTTCTCGAGACCGCCCAGCGCGACCAACCAGCGCGCTGGATTCAGCTCAATCACCCTGTCAGCCGCTCCGGCGGGCCCTCACGGGCAGATCGGCCCGTACGCTACTGCACGCTGCAGATCAACGGGGGTCGACAGCTGCTGGCTCTGGGACGCGATCTGCAATCCATTGCCGATCTGCAGCAGGAGCTGATCTCGGCGCAGGAAACCGCCGAGCGTGACTACTGGCGCCTGCGTCAGGCAGAGTCGCGATTCCGGCTGCTGATGCAGATATCGCCGGATGCGCTGATCGTGGCCGACAGCAGCAGCGAGCAGATCATCGAGATCAACCCGGTCGCCGAAAAGCTGCTGACCAGCCATGCCATCAACAACCCGTCGAAGGTGACCGCGCTGTTCGACGCCGAATCCGTTCGGTCCGCACAGACCCTCATAGCGCGCGCGCTGAGCGAAGGGCACGCCAGGCAGGAGGGGCTGCGGCTGCGCGGCAGCGACGAGGACGCGGACGTTTCACTGTTCCTGCTGCGCCAGGGGAACGCCGGCGTTTTCGTGGTTCGAATTGTTCCTGCCGGGGAACCGGAAACGGAGCAGGACCCGGAAGCCGCCCGCCTGCTCAACCTGATAGAGGCAGCGCCGGTCGCCATTGTCGTAACAGACGACAGCGGTCTCATCGTATCGTGCAATCCGGCGTTCGTTGAGCTGGCCCAGCTGCCCGGTCGCGAGCAGGCGCTGGGCGAACCGCTTTCGGACTGGCTGGGACGATCCAGCGTCGACGTCAACGTGCTTATGGCTAACCTGAAGAGCAACGATAGCATCCGGCTGTTCAACACCTCCGTGCAGGGCGCCCACGGGGTGGCGGAGGACGTGGAGGTCTCGGCGACTTCCCTGCCGGAGGTCGACGGCGGCGCAAGACACTTTGGATTCCTGATCCACAGCCAGAGCCACCGCGGCGCCCGAGCGGCTGGTGAGGCGGGCAACTGGACCCACTCAATCGAGCAGCTTACCGAGCTGGTCGGCAGCGTGCCTCTGAAAGAGCTGGTGCGAAATTCAGCCGACCTCATCGAACGGCTGAGCATAGAGGCGGCCCTCAACCTGACCGGCAACAATCGAGC
>CAMYJX010000020.1:31986-72183 GCA_947258825.1 uncultured Pseudomonadales bacterium | reverse complement strand
GCAGAGATCTACCAGACGCATTACTTCCATCGGCCGAACGGTTCGGTGGGCCACCTCAGCCATCTGGGCCACCAGAAAGTGGCCGACCTGATCGCGGCGCGACTGCGCCTCGAGTGAGCGGCCTCAGCGCTCTATTCCGTGAAAGTCCCGAATGACCTGCCAGGCCGTGGCCGGCGTGTCGACATACGAAAA
Source organism: uncultured Pseudomonadales bacterium (assembly GCA_947258825.1). Taxonomy (GTDB): domain Bacteria; phylum Pseudomonadota; class Gammaproteobacteria; order Pseudomonadales; family Azotimanducaceae; genus UBA7803. The sequence continues at coordinate 71,991 of CAMYJX010000020.1, read as the reverse complement.
AAGATCCCGCTCCTCCGCGGTAATCATCCCCTGGTCTATCAGAAAATCGAAATTGACCGCCTGCTCCCAGAACGATCGATTGAACAGCACCACGGGCAGACGCTTGGACTTGCCGGTCTGAATGAGCGTCAGCATCTCGAAGAGCTCGTCCAGGGTGCCGTAGCCACCGGGGAAAACCACCAGCGCCCTGGCGCGGGCGATGAAATGCATCTTACGCATGGCGAAGTAATGAAACTGGAAAGCGAGCTGGGGCGTGACGTAAGGATTTACCTTCTGCTCTCGCGGCAGGCTGATGTTGAGCCCCATGCTCTCGCCACCAGCGTCGCTGGCGCCGCGGTTTGCCGCTTCCATGACCCCGGGTCCGCCACCGGTGAGGACCATCATGCCGACGTCGGGCCGAGCCTTGCGATGGGCCGTGATCAATCTCGCCAGCTCCCTGGCATTGGCGTAGTTCTCACTGTCGCTCTGCGCCCTGGCGCTGCCGAACATGGTTTGAGAAATTCCAGCTGCAGCCGTACCGGGCGCAGCTCGTCACGCAGCAGGAAGTCGACGTCCTCGTACGCCAGCAGGTGACTGTCCAGCTGCTCGACCGGGGTAACCCCTTTCTCTTCCGCGTGGCTGAAAAACGGGGTTTGCGGCTTGCGTTCTGTGGTCATGGCCAATGCTCTCCGGACAAAAACTCGGGCAGAGTCTCAGGGCGATTCTGATCCTCAAAACAGTCCCTACTCCTGGGTCAGCCGCAGCCCGTCCATCTCGGCAAACCTGCCGATCAGCTCCTCCATGCGGGTACTGTAACCCCACTCGTTGTCGTACCAGCTGACCACCTTGACCATACGGTCCTGCATGACCTGGGTAAGCTGCGCGTCGAAAACGCTGGAGTGGCTGTTGCCGATGATGTCCGAGGACACGATCGAGTCCGTGCAGTACTGCAGTATGCCTTTCAGCGAGCCTTCCGCCGCCGTGCGCATCGCGTCGTTCACCGCCTCAACGGTGACATCCCGCTGCAGCTCCACGGTGAGGTCCACCAGGCTGCCGTCGGGAACCGGCACCCGCATGGCCAACCCGTCCAGCCGTCCCTGCAGCTCCGGCAGCACGATGCCGATGGCCCGTGCGGCCCCGGTCGAAGTGGGCACGATGTTGGTTGCCGCGTTGCGGGAGCGGCGCAGATCGCTGTGCGGCGCGTCGATCAGCCGCTGATCGGAGGTGTAGGCGTGTATGGTGGTCAGCAGCCCATGGGAAATACCAAACGCCTCGTGCAGCACCTTGGCCAGCGGCGCGGCGCAATTGGTGGTGCAGCTGGCATTGCTGACGATGGAGGTCTTCGCGTTGACGACGTGATCGTTGACGCCCATCACCAGAGTCGCTTCCAGGGGATCGCGAGTGGGAACCGTGATGAGGACACGCCGGGCGCCGGCGTCCAGATGCCACTGCAGCTGCTCGAGGCGGCGAAACTGCCCGCTGCTCTCGACCACGTAGTCGATCTTCAACTCCTTCCACGGCAGCCGGGCGGGATCTTTCTCGGAAAGCACCAGGAAAGGATCGCCGTCCACCTCCAGGGTGTCGCCACGCTGCTCCACCGAGCCGGGGTAGGTGCCGTGAATGCTGTCGTATTTGAAGGCGTAGGCCAGATGCTCAGGGCTGGCCAGATCGTTCACCGCCACGACGTCATAGTGACCGCGCAGCTTCGCAATTCTGGTAACCGTTCGGCCGATTCGACCAAAGCCGTTGATGGCGATCCGTGGTGCTGACATGAAGCTTTCCTGTATGGCGTGACTGAATCTGGCGACCCGTAACGCGCTATCGGCGCGGCGTACCGCACTATCAGCGCGGCGAATACTTTAACCGACACCGGGTCCCTTGCGAATTTTTGCGATAGTATCGCCCCGGAGCCAATTGAAGCCCGGCAGGGCACAAAGATATCGGGGGAGAAAATTCTCGTGAACGAAACTAGCATGCGAAGCCGGCTGAGTAACTTAGCGCTGACGCTGGCGACCCTTTCACTTTTCGCCTCCGCACCCTACGCAGTGGCGGCTGAAGAACAAGGCTCGGTGCGAGGCGCGCTGCAGATCGAAGAGATTGTAGTGTCGGCCCGCCGCGTGGAAGAAAGCCTGCAATCCGCACCGGTAGCCGTGAGCGCTTTCAATGCCACGGAGCTCGATCGCATGTTCGCTCAGGATCTGCGGGACGTTGGCGGCTACGCGCCCAACGTCACCATCCAGGCGATCCCGGGGTTTCGCGCGGCGGCCGTCGCCATTCGGGGCGTTTCCCAGGGCGACATACCATCGAGCTTCGACCCGGCGGTGGCCATCGTCGTGGACGGGTTCGTTTACGGTCACGCCCAGACCTCTCTGCTCGACATGTTCGACATCGAGCAGATCGAAATTCTGCGGGGGCCCCAGGGAACCCTGTTCGGCAAGAACACCATCGGCGGCGTCGTCAACGTAATCAGCAAGCGGCCCACCGGCGAGCTGGGCGGTGAGGTAACGCTGCGGGCTGGCAATCACGGACGCTTCGACGTCCGGGCAGCGCTGGACTTTCCCATCATGGAAGACCTGCTGGCCGCCCGCATCTCGGTCCTGGGTAACAACAGCGACGGCGACTACGATAATCAGGTCAACGGCGACGAATCCAACGGCGACGACGTGCAGGCGGTTCGCGGCAAATTTCTGCTCACTCCCAACGACGCCCTGGAAGCGCTGCTGACCGTGGAGTACGAGAAAGACCGCAGCGACACGCCGCCGGTGATCAACACCACCATCGCCAGCGACGGCGTTTACGGTGGCGATCTGTTCTTTGATCCCAACGCCGCGCTGAGCCTGCCGCCAGGCACCCTCCCAGCCTATCCGGGACGCGGCGTACCCGGCGGCCAGCGGCTGGGTGACCCCCACGACATCAACCTGGTGGGGTCGAACGCCCACCTCGGGCCCAACGGCCCGGGCACCATGCCTACCAACTCTCACGACTTCGACATCTGGGGCACCTACCTGAACGCCGAATACAGCTTTGACAACGGCGGCACGCTGACGTCCATCACCGGCTATCGATCGGTGGACTCCAAGCTCTACAACGATTACCTCGGCGAGCCGGTGCCCATTTACGCAACGACTCGAGGGGTGGATCGGGATACCTGGAGCCAGGAGCTGCGCTACAACACGGACGTATCCGACAAACTCAGGTACGTGGTTGGCGGCTACTACCAGCACAACAAGCTGGACTATTACAACTACACCAGCCTCGGGCCGGCGCATCCGTTTTTTGCTCCCACAGGCCTGTTCCTTTCCGCCGAGGAGAAAGACTTCGACCTGCGCCCGCTCGAGGTTGCCGGAGAAGTGGGCTCCACCAGCGACAGCAACAGCTGGGACGATGTCACCTATCGCTTAGGCGTCGACTACCAGGTGACCGACAACATCTTTGCGTACGTCAGCTTTGCAACCGGCTTCAAGAGCGGTGGCTATAACGAGCAGGCTTCCACGCTCACCGCCATAGGCCCATTCGATGAGGAGACGGCGGACTCCTGGGAGATCGGCCTTAAGAGCGACCTGTTCGATCAGCGCGTGCGCTTCAACCTTGCCGTCTTCCACGTCAAGTACGACGACCTGCAGCTGGATTCAGTAGTTGCGGAGCCGAGTTCGCCCGTGGGACAGGAGAGCCGCGTAACCAACGCCGGCGAGTCCAAGGTCTGGGGCGTAGAGGTGGAAGGCGCGGCGTCGATAACCGACCAGCTGCTGATCCAGGCCACTTTAGGGTATCTGGATTCCGAGTACGAATCTTATGACTGCGCGCTGGGAAACCCGGACGCAAGGCCCGCAAGCAGCCAGCTGGTGGACCCTGTACTCAATCTGTACGACTGCACTTTCCTGGACCCGAAACGCGCGCCGAAATGGACCGGCAGCGTGCGCGCCGACTATGTCTGGCCATTGGCCAGCGGCAGCCTCATCGGCGCCAACGTCGGAGTGGTGTACAGCGACGATTACTATAACGACACGCTGAACTCCTCGGCGGGCGAGGGCGAAGATCGCACCCTGCTCAACGCGAGCCTGCGTTATACGTCCGCCGACGACGTCTGGGAGGTTTCGCTGTTCGGTCAGAACCTTACCGACGAGGAATATCGGACCACCGGGCTCGGCGTTGCTAACCTTTGGAGCTTCTCCACTTACGGGCCGCCGAGGACCTACGGCGTGGAGATTGCATTCCGGCCGTAAGAAAAAGTAATTCCGGGGTGCTCCGGCACCCTGTGGCTGACGCGATGAGAAGGGGACCAGAACCATGGTAGAGAACCGATCTACCGGCACTCCCGACGGCATCATCCGCAACAGCGAGGTCGACCGACAGGCCCTGCCCGAAGGGCCGTGGGACGGCGTCAACTACTCGTACATCCCCTCCCCAGAACTCGGAATCGACCCGACTCTGCAGCTGCACGACGAGTTCGACCTGGACATCGACCCCATCACCTATCAGGTGCTTCGCTCCAGGTTCTGGAACTTGAATCTCGATCATTCCGACACCGTGAAGCGCGTATCCGGGTCGCCGGTCATCGTCTACACGGAAGACTTCAACACATCTCTGCTCACCGAAAACGGAGATACAGTTCTGTGCGGGCCGTCCATCCAATACTTCACCGGCTACGGCGACAGCGTGGTCAAGTGGACGCTGGAGAACCGCAGCGCCAATCCCGGTATCGCGGAGGGCGATATCTATCTGCAGAACGATCCCTACATCGGCACCGCGCACCAGCTGGACGTGGAGCTCTACGCGCCGCTGTTCTGGGAGGGCCGGCTGTTCTGCTGGGTATTCAGCAACTGCCACGTGGGTGACATCGGGGGCAGCAACGCGGGCAGCTTCTGCCCGGAAGCTCCGGACATTTACCACGAACCGATACCCATGCCTCCGTTGCGCCTGGCCCGAGGAGACAGCGTCCAGGAAGACATTTTCCAGATGGTGGTGCGCCAGAGCCGTACCCCGTCACAGCTCAACCTGCAGTTGCGCAGCCAGATCGCCGGTCTGCGCTCCACCAAGAGCCGCCTGATCGAGCTGCTCGAGGAGCACGGCCCCCGGGTGGTCAAAGGCGCAATGCGCAGAATCATCCGCGACTGCTCCGCAGCCGTGGGGGAACGCCTGTTGAAAATCCCGGATGGCGAGTGGGCGGAGCGCATCTATATCGGTGCCGCCGGGCCTGACGACCGTTCCGTGCATCGCATCGTGACCTCGGTGCGCAAGGAGGGGGATCGTCTTTTTTTCGCCAACGAGGGCACAGACCCACAGTTTCAGGCCGCCAGCGGCACCTACGGATCCTGGCGCTCCGCGCTCTTATGTGCGGCTGGCACGATGCTGGCCTACGACCAGCTGTACTGCCCTGCCGGAGTTATCGACCACATGCAGCTCTTGCCGACACCCGGCACGCTCAACTGCGCAAGGTACCCGGGGGCGGTAACCACGCTGGCGGCTACCATTGTCAGCGTATATCTATCCAGCCAGGTCATCGGCAAGATGGTCATGTCGGGGCCACCAGAGATCCGCAAAGTCGCAAATGCTACCGGCGGCGTCGCCCTGCCGGGTTGGTGGGTCGCCTCCGGCTTCGACAGGAAAGGCAGGTTCGTCGCCGATGTGACCGCCGATCAGGTGATGGGCGCCATCGGCGCCTTCCCGGATCGCGACGGCGTCGACACCGGCGGCGCCTGGTGGTGGCCAAGATCGACCGCGGGCAATGCCGAGGAGTGGGAAAGTTCGGTGCCGTTTCTGTATCTCTATCGTCGAGAACAGCGAGGCAGCGGCGGCCCCGGGCGCTGGCGCGGCGGCAACGGTGTCGAGGTAGGATTCGTGCCTCACAAGTCCGACTCGCTGAACGCGCAGGTCATCTCCGTGGACCCGGGAATCATTTCGACGCTGGGACTGGCGGGCGGTTTCCCCGGCCACCCGGGTAACTTTCTAAACGCGAAGGATACCCGGATCTGGGAGCACTTCGCCGACGGCCGGATACCGGGTACCAAAAATGAAGTAGAAGAGCAGCTCAAGACATTGGAACGCGTTTCGCCGAAAGCTTCTCTGCCACTGCGCGATGGTGACATCTGGGTCGTGGAAAACAGCGCCGGCGGCGGTTTCGGTGATCCGCTGAAGCGCAGCCCGCTCAAAGTGCTCGAAGACGTGCGAAACGGACTGATACCCCACAGCCACGCCGCCGATTTCTACGGCGTGACAATCTCGGCGGATCTGCAACTCGATGAGCTGGCCACCGGCAAGCTCAGGAACGCGCTGCGCGACCAACGCCTGGCCGAGGCCAGCTCACCGCAGAAATCTCCTGCCACAAATCCTTTGCCCCCCTCTGAGGCGAGCATCGAGCAGCTGGGTGACAGCATCGGCGTTCTCGCCTCGGAAAACGGTTCGGTGTGGCTGTGCACCGACTGTCGGACGGTCCTCGGACCTGCGGATGAAAACTACAAGCACTACACGGCCACGCGCGAGCGCAATCCGCATATAGTCGACCCCGTACTGTACGCTAACCCGAAGGACTTCTGCGATGACGAGATCGTTCTCCGCGAGTATTTCTGCCCCGGGTGTGGCGGTCTGTTGGCCCTGGAGATCGCCAAGATCGACGATCCGCCGCTGCTGGACGCTCGCCTCGATCAGCCAGCTTCTGCAACGCGGCGCCCCTTAATGGACGCAGGATAAGTGGCAGGCCCCATGAGCGAGGCCGAAAACATCAGCGTGAACGCGGGGGGTGCCCGTGACCTGTCCATTGGGGTGGATATTGGCGGCACCTTTACTGACTGCATTGTCGCCATGGACGACGGCACCATCGTCGGCGCCAAAAGCCCCACAACGCCGCATGATCGCTCCGAGGGGTTCTTCGCCGCGATCGACAGGGCCGCCGACAAGCTGAACCTTAGCGTCGATGTGTTGCTCGCCAGATGCCGCCGGCTGGTTCACGGCACGACCACTGGCACCAACGCCATCGTCTCACGGGACGGCGCGGGCCGAACGGCGGGGCTGCCGCCCGACGAGTTGTTGAACATTTCCGAAACCTACAAACCCCAGCCGCTGATTCCCCGCAACCGGGTGATCGAGATTCCCGAGCGGATCGATGTCGATGGCGAAGAAATCGTCGCGCTGGATGAAGACGCCGTTCGCATTGCTGCCCGTCAGCTACGCGATGGCGGTGTAGAAGCCATCGCCGTCAGCTTTCTGTGGTCAGTCAAGAATCCAGGTCACGAGCAGCGGGCGGTCGCGATCATCGCGGAGGCCGTGCCTGACGTCTTCGTCACCTGCGGATCCGAGCTGGTGGGAACCATGGGGGAATACGAACGCACCACCACCGCGGTGATCAACGCTTATATCGGGCCGCTGATGCTGCGCTATATCAGCGCCATTGAGAAGGGAGCGGGACAGCGCGGATACGGGCGGGAAGTGCTTTTTGCCCAGTGCGGCGGAGGCGCCATAACGGGGTCCGAGGCACGGCGAGCACCCATACGCACCGTGCAGTCCGGACCGGTAGCCGGCATCATCGCGACCCAGCATCTGGCCAAGGCCATCGACGAGCCCAACGTCCTCGCGGCGGACATGGGTGGCACCACTTTCGACGTCAGCGTGATACGCGGCGGCGAGCCGCTGGAACGATCAACCTCAATATTCCAGCGTCTGGAGCTGGCGCTACCCATGTTCGACGTCGAGTCTATCGGCGCCGGCGGCGGTTCCATCGCCTGGATCGACGCTTCCGGCCGTCTGAACGTCGGCCCGAAGAGCGCGGGTGCAGATCCTGGCCCGGCGTGCTACGGCACCGGGGATCAGGCCACGACCACCGATGCCGACGTGGTTCTGGGTCTCATCAATCCCAACAAATTCCTCAACGGCCGCATGCGAATCGATCCCACCAGATCGGAAGCAGCAGTCAGCAGGCTCGCAGAGCAGCTAAATCTCGGGCTCTACGAGACGGCGGCGGGCATCAGCCGCATCGTAGACGCCAAGATGGCCGATCTCATTCGTCGCATGAGCGTCATGCGCGGCTTCGATCCGCGGCAATTCTGCTGCTTCGCTTTCGGCGGCGGCGGCCCGGTGCACGCTGCCGCGGTAGCCAGGGAAGCTGGGGTAGCCCGGGTCATCGTGCCTCTGCCTCTTACCGCCGCCCTATGGTCGGCGGTGGGCGCGGCCACCGCTGACGTGGTACACGTTTTTCAGTCTCCACAGACGCTGGAGGAACCTTTTTCAGCCGAGCACATCAACGCCGAGTTCTCGGCCATGGAAACGCAGGCTGTCGCGCAGCTCCGGGACGAGGGCTTCGACATGCAGACAGTCAGCCTGACGCGAAGAGTACGCATGAAGTATGCGATGCAGGTGCACGATGTCGAGGTGCCGCTGAAAGCCGGCGTTCTGTCCCCACAAGACGCAGAGCAACTGGTAGACGTGTTTGGGAAAGTCTACGAAAACCTGTTCGGCAAAGGCTCCGGATTCCGCGAGGGCGGCATCGAAATCACGGGGTTTCAGCTGCGCGCCAGAGGGCTCACCGAGAAGGCGGAATTCATCAGCACCGGGCGTTCGTTGATGACGCGGCCCGGCAGTCACCGACGTATCTACTGGGGTGAACACGCCGACTTCATCGACACCCCGGTCTGGGAGATCGACCACGATCAGCAGATCCCGCCCATCAACGGTCCGGCTCTGGTTCAGCTGCCGGATTCCGTGATCGTGGTCCGACCCCAGCAGCGCGCGTCCATGGACGAGCTGGGCAATCTCATCATCAACCTGAATTGAGGGCAGGGTCATGAATCTGAAGGAACTGGACGGCAGGCTCAGACGCCTGGAAGATCGCGAGTCGATCCGCGCGCTGGTCGCGCGCTACGGTCAGGTGGTCGACGATCGCGACGTGGGTGGCATCGAGGCGCTGTTCGCGGCAGATGCCGTGTTCAGAACCCGGGGTGGAGAGATGAACGCGAACGGCCTGGCCGCGGTGATGGACAACTTCCGCAGCCGCTTCGCATCCATGACCGCGAGCAATCATTTCGTCAATGATCACATCATCACCTTCGCCAACGATGACGAAGCGCAGGGTTTCGTCAGCTCCCACGCCGAGCTCGTTCGCGATGGACGAGCCATGCTGGTGGCCATGCGCTATGACGACCGCTACCGGCGTATCGGCGACCAGTGGAAATTTGCGAAGCGGGAAGTATCCTTTTTCTACTACGTTCCCGCCGCTCGATTTGCCGAGCTGCTGCCCATCAGAGAACGGGTTTACGGCTACGGTGAGCCTGTGGCCGCGGATTGGCCCGAAGCTACGCCAACCTACCGGCAGTATGAAAAAGATCACCCGCGAACCAGCGACTGACCAAGGGAGGGCACAAAGCCCGATGAGCAAGACAGAAGAAGCGCGCCATCGGCCTGGATGGAGCCGTATTCGACCTTCCGCGGAGCCCTGGTCGTCCGCCACGATCGGATTGAAGGCTGCCGACGCCACGGAGCAACAGCTGCGCGACGCCGACCCCTGTCTGCGCCTGCTGAACCTGCGGGCCTCGTGCCAGCTGCCAGCCCACTGGTGCGACGTCGACACGCTGTGGATATGCCAGTCCGGCGCGTACGCAGCCGCCGGCGAAAGCGATTACCAACCGGGCGAACTGCGCCTGGCCAGAGCCGGCAGGGTCTGCGGCGGGATCTCTGTGGGAGAGACGGGCTGTCGGCTGCTGCTGATCGGTTTGGGCGCCAACGCCGTCCTCCACGATGCGCAGGAGCCGGTTCCAGACACGCTGAGCGCACGCCTGGATGGCTTCGAGGCGAGCTGGCAGCGAGCCAGCATGGATGAGGCTGCCTGGCAGGAATTCGATGATCCGGCCGGCCGGCCGACGCAACCCGTGCAGATGCTGTTCGATACCGACCCATACGTTCTGCGCACCCGCTTCGTACCCGGGTTTTCGGCCGCCGAGCACTGGCACGATTTCGACACCCTGTACCTGATCACCGCCGGGCGCATGCGCTTCGGCGACGAGGGCTGGTACGATACGGGCGATATCCGCTGGGTCAGCGGCGGGCAGAGCTACGGGCCGGAAGAGCCGGGCGCAGAGGGCGTGGAGTTCATCCTGGTCAGCAGCGGCGGGCCGGTGCACCTGCACTGGGCCGATCTGGAACCCCCGCCGAGGGGAAAACTCCTGATCTGACTGAAACGTCTGACGAAACCGTCTGGCTAAGTCGCCCGAAGCAGCCGCCGGGCGTTGTCTGCATAGGCCTTCGCCTCTTCGCGCACGTTGCCCGGCTGCTGATCCCAGCCGGCGAAGTTGGTGCCGAACAGCAGACGCTGAGGGTTCACTTTGCTTTTCAGCAGCGCGACCGAATCTTCGGCGTGGACGTGAATGTCGAACCAGAGCCGATGCAGCAGCGTCTCGAACGCGCCCTCTTTGCGCAGGCTTTCGCTGGCCCAAGGACGCTTGCGCGCGGCCATGGCCATACGTCCGAACAGATAGCCCGTCGTGCCGCCGCCGTGGCTGATGCAGACGTCCAGCGTGGGATGCCGTTCCAGCACCCCGCCATAGATCAGGGTGCACACGGCAATGGTTTCCTGAGCGGCAAACCCGACGATGATGTCCAGGTCGAACTGCTTCAGGTTCGCATCGCCGGCGGGGCCGTCGATACCCGCTGGCGCCGGATGGACGAACAGCGGCAGGTCGTTTTCGGTGAGATAGGAGTAGAAGCGATCCAGCTCCGGGTCGTTCAGCGGCCGGCCAAAGTCCGTGCCGATGTAAGGACCGAACATGCCGTGCGCTTCCACCGCACGGGCCGTTTCCTCGATGGCAAATCCGATGTCCTGCATGGGAACCGCGGCAAAAGCGCCGAGCCGGTCACCGCGCGCCCCCACGATGCCTGCAAGCGCGTCGTTGTGTACCCGGCAGAAGTGCTGCGCGGCCTTCGCCTCGATGAAGTGAAAGTAGGTCAGAGGGTTGGGCGACAACACCTGATAGTCCAGGCCCGCCTCGTCCATAGCCACCAGGCGCTTATCCGGATCCATGAACGGGCTGCCTCGATACCGCACGCCGTGCAGCTCGTAGCTGCCAACGCGAAACCGGGGGGCCGCCTCCCGGCCCAGCTCCGGACCGTGGTCCCCCGCAGCCCCCATGGTTTCTTCCAGCACGGCATGGGCATGCACGTCGATGGTTTCCGCGTCTCGAAGGCTCATGATCTACTCCCGGTCATTTAGATGCCGATAGGCAGCCAGCAGCTATTCGCGAGGCAGCTGCATCAGCACGCTGTTGATCACCCCGCCATCCACCGCAATGGTCTGGCCGTTGATATAGGACGCCGCGTCGGACGCCAGGAACATGGCGCACTCGGCCACGTCGTCGGCGCTGCCAAGCCGTCCCAGGGGTACCGCGCCCTGCCGCTGCTGCCGAACTTCCGCATTCTGATAGAACGGGGCCGACATCCCGGAATCGATGAACCCCGGAGCGATAGCGTTCACCCGGATGTTGAACTCTCCCCACTCCAGGGACATCTGCTGCGTCAGCGCTATGACGCCGGCTTTGGCAGCGGGATAGGCGCCGCAGGACATGGCCGGGTGTATGCCGTTGATTGAAGACATGTTGACGATGCAGCCGCCGCCGTTACCGCGCATGCGTCGGGCCACAGCCTGAGCGACGATGAACACGGCGTTGAGATTCACCTCGATTACCGTCCGGAAGTGTTCCACCGGGTGGTCAAGGAGCGGGCCGGTACGCAGTATGCCGGCGTTGTTGATCAGCACGTCCGGCACGGAACCCAGGGAATCTAACGCCTTCTCCACAGACTCCGGGTCACAGACGTCGGCAGCCAGGGGCACCGCGTTCTGCAACCCGTCTGCCAGCGCGGCACACCCTTCGGCGTCAAGATCCATGACCCCCACCCGGTATCCAGCGCCGGCCGCGTGTCTGGCCATGCAGGCACCAAGCCCGTGTGCGGCCCCCGTGATCAGCACAGTACGATCATCCATCGGTGCCCTCCTGATTTTCCGGTGCGAGTGCTCCCTCCTGCGGAGAAAGTTCAGGCGAAAACAGGATGGGGTACGTCTGCCAGGTTTCGCGATCGATAGTCGCATCCAGCCGCCCGGGATGCTCGGGATCCCGCACCGCGCCCGCGGCCAGAAGCCCGCGGGCCATCCAGGCAACCATGCCCAGCTGCCGTTTTTCCGCTTCCACGGTCTGGCCTGGCAGGGGAAGAATTCCTGCTGCCAGATTTTTCCCCAGACAGGAATGAATACCGATGCCGAAGGTAATGCCAGTCTCGGGCACGCCTTTGACAGGCGTGCGGTACGGATTGAATACGTCCGCATCGTCGCCGAAAACCTCCGTATCACGATTGGCCAGGCGCAGGTTGATAACCACCTTGTCTCCGGTGCGGGCGACGGTTCCGTCGTCGAGGGCCACTTCCGCCAGCGCTTTGCGCCAGGCCACGGGGCTGGACGGATGCAGCCGGAAGCTTTCGTGCACGAACCTCTGCACCAGCGCGCTATCCTGCAGGAGTCGAGCCCTATCCTCGGGGTGTTCCTCGCACCAGGTCAGCAGATGGTGCACGGCATGACCCAGCGAATGTACCGACGTGTGAGCGCCTGCCAGAAAGAAGAAACCGGTTTCCCGCAGCACCATGTCCCGCGCCAGATCCAGACCGTCTTCGTTACGAAGCAGCACGGTGAGAATATCCATGGGCAGCTCGTCCTCGTCGACCTCGCCCGCGCGAAAACCCTCGATGAGACGCTGCCTGCGGGCCGCGGACGGGGTGAAGAATCGCCGATCAAACTCCTCGAGCGCCGCGCGAATTTCCGCCTTGCCGCCCTCCCGATCTACTTTTGACTGGCCCAGGGTGGCAGCGAGCCCGAAGGTCCTCAGCAGGCGCACCAGATCGTCGAACTCCTCCTCGCCGCTGTCCTGACGGTCGATACCGGCGAATGTGATGGCCAGATAGACCATGACCCGATAGCCGAAATCGACCACATCGGCGCTGCCACGCTCGAGGAAAGGCGCAACGACGCTTTCGAAAATCTGCGGAATGACCTCGTTCTCGTAGTGGCGGAAGAAGTCACGGCGGAATACGCGCATCTCCAGCAGTCGGCGCTCGCGATGTTCCTCGCCGTGCAGGGTGACCAGCACGCGGTCCATCAGCAGCGCGCCCTCGTCGTACAGCGCCTGTTTGAGGTTTGCGTCCCGCAGCGCCTTGTCGCACGCGCGGTAGTCGTGGAGTTCTATGGTGCTCATGAAGCCGCTTGCCCCTTCTCAGACTTTTTCAGACATTTTTTGGACATCTTGTTGGATTTTGCAGATACCGCGCCCACGCTGCAGACTTGTCATTATTAATGATTGAAACGGCAGCCACCATGCTCTACGCGATAAAGACCGCGCCTCAGAACACCCAGTGGAAGGACATGCTGAGCGTCTGGCGTGCGGCCGACCAGCTGGACGTGTTCCATTCGGCCTGGAACTTCGACCACTTCTATCCCATTAACGTGGCCGACACCACGGGCCCCTGTATGGAGGCCTGGACGACCCTTTCCGCGTTGGCCCAGGCAACCAGCCGCATCCGCATCGGCTGCATGGTCAGCGGCGTGGTGTACCGGCATCCCGCTGTGCTCGCCAACATGATGGCCTCGCTGGACATCATCTCCGAGGGCCGTCTGGAAATCGGTATCGGCGCAGGCTGGAGCGAAGAGGAGTGCACCGCCTACGGTATTCCGCTGGGCTCGCTGACAGAACGCTTCGACCGCTTCGACGAAGCCTGCCAGGCCATCCACGGAATGCTGACCCAGGAAACCACCAGCATCTCCGGCCGGTACTACGATCTCCGCGAGGCCCGCTGCAACCCTCCGCCCCTGCAGCGGCCCCGCCCGCCGCTGTGCATTGGGGGTAATGGAGAGCGGCGAACCTTTCCGAATGTGGTCCGCTGGGCGAACCACTGGAATTACGCAGGATTCGATCTGGAAGGTTTCATCGGCAAGCGGCAGGCACTGCATGATCAGTGCCGGGCTGCCGGGCGCGACCCTGAGGAGATCCTGACCAGCATTCATCAGCCGGTGGACCCCGCAGATCTCCAGGGTCTGGAGAAGCAAGTGAGGGCATTTCATGACGCCGGACTAGGTCTGATGATCTTCTACCTGCCGCCGCCCCATTCCGCGGACATTCTGCAGCCGCTGGCAGACATCGCCCGGCGGGTCGGATAACCGCCGGTTCCTCCCGGGCTCGTCTGAACGCCCGGCAGACCTCAGCCCTCAGCCGGGCGGCGCAATCCGGCTTCCACGAGCATGGGCGACAGCTGGTCCTGGTACTGGGCGATGCCTTCGCCATAGTCCACCCAGCTCAGGGTGACGCCATCCAGGCCGGCATCCTTGAATGCCTGCAGACCATCCACCACCTGGTCAGGGGTCCCAACCAGCGGCAGCGCGCCGTAACCGGCGATCAGATTCGCGGCCATGGCTTCCCACTCGTCGCCCAGAGCGCTCTGAGAATTGGGTATGAGCACGTCCAGCAGGTTGCGCACGCCTTCCCAATCCCCCTGCTCCTGAACGTAGCGGTCTCTGAAGCGCCGTGCTTCCGCTTCGCTGCTGCGACAGACCACGTAGGCCTGACCGAATACCTGAATGTCCCTGCCCCGCTCTGCCGCCATCGCCTTCACCACTCGGGCGTTGTCTCCCGCCGTCTTCAGGTCCGGGGCCACGACAAAATTCAGGTCCGCATGGCCGGCGGCAAAAGCCAGACCGCGGGGGCTGTTACCCGCGCTCATGATCACCGGGGCGGGTTCCTGGACCGGCTTGGGCTCGGAATACGCAGCCGGTGACTGGAAGTAGGGGCCCGAGTAATCGAACTCAGCGCTCTCACGCCAAAGCGCCTTACACAGGGATATCCAATCTTCGGCGACATCGTAGCGCTCGTCGTGGTCCCGCTGGGGCACGCCGAACATGCCGATCTCCTTCTCGTTCCAGCCGGCAACGATGTTGAGGCAGAATCGACCGCCGGATATCTGATCCACCGTGGCCACCTCCTTGGCCAGCCGCACAGGATGTACCGTCGGCACATGACAGGTAGCGAATACGGCAATCCGCTCCGTCACCGCAGCCACCGCGCTGGCCCAGGTCAGGGGTTCAAAGCTGCGATGATTGAAGTTGGTCTGGCCGCCCATGCCTTTCCAGCGGGCGACGGGCACCAGCCCATCCAGCCCCGCGGCGTCTGCAGCCTGCGCCAGGCGGCGCGTCTCGGGCCAGGTGACAGCCAGCGTCCCGGGCGCGCTGGTCATGGCGCACCCGCCGCTGACATTGACGCCGAATACGGCCAGCTTCAGAGCGTGCCCGTCATCCCGCCGCATGGGGTTCGTCGACTCTGGCATACGACTCTCTCATCCTCTTCTGGCCCCTGAGCATAGCCTGGAGAATTGACTGGGTCCAAAGCGCCCGCCATGATCCAGCAGAGGGTTCTGCGGGGGAGACCAGCACACATGCAGCCTGAACTGATCAAGACCGACGTCAACGTCGATGGGGTGGCCACCGTTACCATCGACAACCCGCCGGTAAACGCCCACAGCGCCCAGGTGCTGGAGGAGATGGCCTGGACGTTCGACACCATCAGCGACCGGAACGACGTGCGGACAGCTATCCTCACCGGTGCCGGCAAGGTGTTCTGCGCGGGAGCAGACATCAAATCCCGCAGCGGCAGAACACCCCAGCCAGGCGATCACTGGCAGACCAGCCGCGCCGCCCGGGAGGCCTATCACAGCGTTCGCGAATGTCAGAAGCCGGTTATCGGCGCGCTCAACGGCCCCGCGCTGGGCGGCGGCCTGGCCTTCGCCGCGTCCTGCGACGTGCTTGTGGCCGCCGAAAACGCATGTCTGGGCCTGCCGGAGATCGATGTGGGTCTTCTCGGCGGCGGGCGACACGCGCAGCGACTGTTCAGTCACTCGCGCCTGCGCCGCATGATGCTCACCGGGTACCGGGTGTACGGGCCCGAGCTCTATCGGCTCGGCATCGTCGAGGAGTGCGTGCCCGCCGATAATCTCATGGACGCCGCAATGGAAATCGCATCGGAGATCGCGGCCAAGAGCCCGGTGGCAATCAGGCTGGCAAAGCACGCGCTGAATACCATCGAAGAGCTGAGCCTGCGGGACGGCTACCGCTTCGAGCAGACCATGACCGGACAGCTCTCTCAGACCGAGGATTCGAAGGAAGCCATGCGCGCTTTCGTCGAGAAGCGCAAACCTGTCTTCAAGGGCAGCTGATCAGCAACCGAGCCCCAGAGAAAAAACCAGAGGAAAAGACCGAGACAAGGAGAAAATTATGCAACGCAGACTTTCAATAGCCACTCTGATGCTGGTATCCGCTTTCGCCGTCTCAGCGGCAGAGCTGGATATGTCCCAGTGCGCCTTTCCAGCGCCTCCGGAAGTGCCGGACGGCGCCAGCGCCACCGAAGAGCAGATGGCCGGCGCGGCTTCCGCGGTGCGCGCTTACGTTGGTGAAACCCAGACCGCGCTCGAGTGTCTGGGAGATCTGGAAACGTCGCTGGGCGAGGACATCACCGCCGATCAACGGACCAGCATCGTCGACAATTACAATGCCCACGTGGACGAGATGAACGCCGTCGCCAGCGAGTACAACACGCAAGTTCGCGTTTTCAAAGACGAAGAATAGCGTCTTAGCTCCCGGGAAACGGAGGATGCAGGTGAGAACTCAATCTTCCACTCGATCAAAACGACCCGTGTACTGCTCCAGTGAGTACAGCCCACGGGTCCGTTTCAGGTTCGGCTGCAGGTCATACCACCACGTGTAGCTGGCCGCGGCCCCGCCTGGAAGAGGAACCGGCAGGAAAACCTGTTTGAGCTTTCGGTCCGTCAGCACGCAGCGTTCGAACTCGCCCAGGTCGTTCTCGATACAGACCTGATAGCGAGCCTGACTACCCTGCCCCAGCTTGCCGGCGCGGTTCATACGAACGCGCTTTTCGACACCGTCTTCCT
Organism: uncultured Pseudomonadales bacterium; assembly: GCA_947258825.1. Lineage (GTDB taxonomy): Bacteria > Pseudomonadota > Gammaproteobacteria > Pseudomonadales > Azotimanducaceae > UBA7803. The sequence goes on along the minus strand of CAMYJX010000020.1, from coordinate 55,059 downwards.
CGATGTACATGTAGTTTTCGCTGACGACGGATTTGTCGATGACGACCTCGATGTACGGGCCTCCGCCTTCCGGGTCGTCATGGTACGCAAGCTCTATGCTGTGGGTGGAGGTGGGGCGCAATTTGCCGAGACACAGCTGGTTCTCCGCGGTCAGCGGAAAGCTTCCCGTCCACGCGGGGCCCGCCGGTTGCGGACGGTTATTGAGCGACTGCGCAGCGCCCAGACGGGTGATACACCCACGCCCAAGCAGGTCCAGCTGGGTGCCTGAGGCCAGATCTGACGGCGAACGGAAAAAGGCTACCGAAAGTTCCCCGCTGTCGGCGACCGAAAGCTGCAACAGAATGTTCACCAACGGATCATGGTGCACGGCACAGTCCGCTGTTGCAGGGTTGCAGGAGCTGTAGTTCAGGTCGTCGGTGGGATCTTCCGTCAGGGCAGAGGCGAAGCTGCCTTTATAGGTGCCTACGAAGGGCTCGTACTTCGAGGGTGCCGGGCCAGCACCCCCGAGACCAGCGCACCCCATCTGTATCAGCAGCAGACCAACCAACGCAAACCGCATGCGCTCACCACCTCTGTGTCGCGGGCCAGCTACCACTGATAGTCCAGACGCGCAAAAACGCTGCGTCCGTAACCCGGCAGGCGCTCACCCGGGACGATGTCCGGGTTTCCCGCGACACGATTGACGCCCGCCAGATGGTCCTCATATCCCTTATCCAGCATATTATCGACCCCCAACCCCAGCCTCAGTTCCCGAGTCGGTTGCCAGAACCCCTGCAGGTTGAACACCTCATAGCTGTCGCTGGTGCGCTCGCTGTTGGTCGCAGAGACCTTGTTCTGACGGCCGTGCAGCAGGCTTTCGAGGCTCACACCCCAGTTCTCGCGCCGGTAGTCGACGGCGAGATACCCGTTCAGCGGCGCTATCCGGTAAAGGTCGTCATCAATGTCGTCCCGCTCGCCGCGCACGTAGCTGACCGCGCCGCTCAGGGACCAGGGACCACTCAGCTGATAGCGCCAGTCAACGTCGAAGCCGTAGAAGGTAGCACCCACGTTGTTGAACTCCAGAGGATCCGGCATCGAGGTGCCGTTCATCTGGTTCATCATGCGCACGAACATCACGGCGTCTCCGTTGGTGGATGGGGTACCCTGAATGTAATTCTTCACATCCCGATAGAAGAGCCGAGGCGAGAGAGACAGCGTAGACGTCTCCCAATCCACACCCAGCTCTGCCTCGCGCGACACTTCCGGGTCGAGATCAATCCTGCCGGTGTAGGATCGCCCGTCAGCGAGCCCGGCGGTGGCCTGCAACGGCAACCAAAGGTAGCGTTCCTGATAGGCGGGGGATCGGGTTTTCCGGGAGATGCCTGCGAAGTACTTGAGCGCGGATCGCGGTGCAAAAAAGACTCTGGCCGCTGCATCCACATTGTTATCGGTCACTGACCTGTCGGCCGCTTCGAAACTGTCCCGCAGCCGCGTCGCCGGGGGCATCCCCATCCGGGCGGGCGTGGCATCCACCGGGTCCGCGTCCGTGGTCACCCGGTTGTAGCGCAGGCCGATCTCCGCGGACCAGTCCTCGACCAGGGCGAGCTGGCGTTGCACGAACAGGCCGACCACGCGGCGTTCCGCGTCGTTGAACGCATCCACAAAAAACTGCGGCGCCTGCGGGTTGTCGATCTCGGCGTTGTGCCGCTCATCATGGCCATCTATCCCGAGGGTCCAGCCGTCCCAGGTGGCAGCAAGCGTGAAACCGCCGTTGCGCCCATCGGTGGTGTTGCGGCGGTGGCGACTGGGATCGTCCGGCGGCGGCCGCAAACGATAGTTGGTCATCCCGTGATCGATCTGACTGTAGTAAACGCGAGCGTCCAACTGCCAGCGCGCGCCGGAAAATTCGTAACCCAATCCGTAGAGGTCGGAATCGATGTAGGTGATATCCATGGGCAGCGCCGGCGTACCAGCGTCCCCGGTTTCGTTGCGGCCGAAATCCAGCTGCACCGTGTGTGGCCCCAGGCGAAATCCGTAGCCGACATCGAACCGGTCCCGCCGGTACTCCGTGGGGACGATGTCGCCGCCATCGAAGGACGCGTCGTCGGCCCGCTCGCTGAGCCCGGACAGCTTCAGACGATGGTTGGTATCCGACAGCACGAACGCGCCGCTCAGCAGGGTGGAATCGTTCACCGACCGGGCACCGGTTCGTACCCGACCGTGCAGCGCGGTCCCGCGATCGGCAAAGGATCCCGACCAGGTCGTCGCGTTCACCACCCCGCCGATGGTTTCCTGGCCTGACGAAACCGGGGCGATGCCCCGATAGACCTCCAGCCTGTCGAGATGCGCAGCCGGAGCGTAGGAAAGCGGAGGATCCATCCAGTTGGGGCCGCCGGGGCTGATCACCGCCCCGTTGATTCGGGAGCTGATGCGGAACCGGGACATTCCGCGGTAGTAGGCCATGCCGGTCAGCGGGCCGTTGCTCACGACGTTGGCCCCGGGGGCCTTGCGCAGCAGGGAGGCTGAATCCGGCCCTATATCCAGGGTTTTCGCGGGTTCGAAGACACGGGTGTCATGCTCGGCCGTTACCAGAAGTTCCTCCAGGGGCTTTGGATCGAGCGGCGGCTGACCCGCTCCTGGGGTGCTATCAACGCCAGAGCGTTGTGCCGTTGCGGTCAGAGCGCTCACCAGCAACGGCGTCGCCAGCGAGATGGAAACGAAAATGGGTCGCATGATTTTCTCTCACAGATGTGCCAATGCCCGAGCCCGGATCCGCAAGGATCCGCTACCGCGCTGCAGCGCAGGCTCCGCTGCTCAGGCCGTCAGTAAAGGTCCGCGAGAGGCAACGGGAGGCGCCCTGGGTCGATAGGAGTGGAAGATGGGCGAAACGGCCTGGGAAGGTTCCCCAGCGAGGCGCGCCAGCTCGGCAGCTTCACCCTGAGGCAGCGCGGGACATTCCGTCTTGCCAAGCTCCGCAGAGAGCGCGCTGCCCAGGTCACATCGCTGTGGTTGTGCGGAACTCGAATCGTCGGCGTGATGATGATGGTGCGCGTGGCCACTACCCAGCAGCCGCGCCATGACCTGGGGGCTCAGCCCGTCGGGGCACAGCTGCAGAATCCAGCCGCCGGAAACGGCCGAGGGCATGTAACCCACGGGCACCAGAACGCGCAGCGCAAAGGCGGCGATCATCAGCAAGCGGCTGACGAACAGCAACAAATCTCGGTACGAACCGGAAAACATGTGATAAATCATATGCCCGGGGGCAGGCCGAAGCACTACGCAATCCCCCTGAACCCATCATCGGGGCGGGGCGACCGACGGGGTGACCCGCGGGGCTACCGGCGTTCAGATCCCGGTTTCGGGGGGCCGGCACTGGTGTATCGGGTACCCGGGGGATCTACCGCCCAGTCAGGCGCCGCTTCCCAGCGGTCGCCGTAGACCAGCTCCGACAGCGGTCGGCGCCGTACCGGTCCGTGCCCACCTTGCGGCCGTCCCAGCGTGACGGTCGCCGCGATGAACACTTCCTCCGGAATGCCCAGCAGAGATTTCAGGGGCTTATCCACCTGGCCGTGAAAGCCGGTGATGACCCCGCCGTAGCCCAGCGCGCGAGCTGCCAGCAGCAGGTTCTGCACCGCGGGGTAGACGGACGCTCCTTCCATGGGGGTCGGCTCGCGATAGCGGACCAGGCAGGGCAGAACCAGAACCGGCGCCGTCTCGAAATGTGCAACATAGTCATCCATGGTTCTGGCCATGCGCGCCTTGGGAGAATCGGCCCTTCTGCCCGAGCCCTCATCGTAGCCGTCCCGGGCACGTTTAGCGGACCACAGCGCCCGGGCGGCATCGCCGATCAGCGCCTTGGCCTGGCCGGCTCGCTCGCTGTCCGTAAGCACCACAAAGCGGAACGGCTGTCGATTGGAACCGCTGGGGCCGCGGCTGGCCGCGAACAGCATCGCGCGCAGCGCCGCATCGGGTATGGGTTCGTCGCGGTAACGACGAATCGCCCGGGTCGAGGTAAGCCCCTCGAGCAGGCCGACCTGATCTTCTGGCAGGGCTTCGTCCTGCAGCCGACTGGACACGCCTTGAGATGGTTTCATAAGCAGACGCTGAGCTTCAGTTGACGAATCGGGAAATCCAGCGGTGATAGTTCTGCACCGCCGGCTCGTTGCGGCCGTAGAGGAACTCTGAGTTGGCGCCGGATCGCAACGCCGACTGAATACGGAACCCCATGGCATAGTCCTCGTCCCGAACCGCCTGCAGAACCATGGCGCTGAAGGTTGCGGAGGCTTGTTCCTCCTCGGGCGTGGTGGGCGCCCTGGCCGCCAGCACCGTCTGGCGTGTCAGCGTGGTGTCCAGAGTAGGGCCGGGGAAGATATGGCTGACCAGGCAGTGGTCGCCGAGGATGCCCGAGACGGAAAGATTCGGAAAGCCGGAGTGGATGAGACGGATATCCTGACCCGGCGTCCATTCGGACTCGGGTTTGTCCGCCAGCGCCTGCAGCGAGCGGCGCCCGAAAACCATCCTCTGATGCTGCCCGTAGGTGTCATGGACCAGCAGGTTGCCGATGGTGTGCTCGCCCACCGTCTTGCCGTGCACAGAATCGTGATGGTAAACCTCCAGATAGCCATCCATGGTGACCTTCCAGCCCGGACCCACGATCTCTCGTTGCTCATAGAGGTGCCAGTTGGTCAGGTCCAGCGTGTCCAGCTCTGCCTGAAAAGGCCCCAGCCACTCATCGATATCAAACGCTGCATCGGGTGACAGCGTCACCCAGATCAGGCCGCTGCGCTCGGCACACGCCAGCGGCGTCAGCCCCAGCGACGCTTCGTCCACCTCGCCGAAAGTCTCTCCACGGTAGCGGCCCACAAGCTCACCCCGGGTATTGTAGGTCCAGGCGTGATAGGGGCAGGCGAAAACCCGCGCGTTGCCCGGCCCCGGCTCGCAAACCGGCGCACCCCGATGCCGACAGGCATTCAGGAACGCGCGAGCCACCCCGTCTTCGCCCCGCACCAGCAGCACCGGGGCACCGAGCTGATCGATCGCCAGGTAGGACCCCGGTTCGGGAAGCTCCAGGCTCAGGGCCATGGCAAGGGGCAGATGCCGGAACACGCGGTCCACCTCGCGCTCATAGCGCTCGGGATCCGTATAGGCCGACACCGGCATCGTCATGACGGCGCCCGCCTGGTCCGTCGTGCGGTTCTGAAAATGGACCAGGGCGCGTCGGGTCAGGGCGAGCAGTTCCGAACTTCTGTCCGTCATGGTCCGTCCGTCACGGTAGTTTGGTCGTCACCTTTCCAAGACCCCTGCCCCGGTGACCAATGCGGACCGGGGAGCGCGGGCCGGGAGGCGGGTTCACTGCAGCTTGTCCATCACCGGGCCGAACAGCTCTTCGTCCGTCAACAGCCGCTTCGGGGTCTCCAACGGCTTGGAAACCCAGGTCTCATTGATGAGATCGCGCCAGGTGATGTTGTTATTGGTGCCATTGCCGCCCCAGGATCCGCAGCCGAGCGAGAAAGTCTGCCGCATGCCGTTCCACAGGTTGCCGCTGTTGGAAGCCGATTGGGGCTGGTTGACCATTACCCGGGACGTGCGGGTGATATTCGCCAGCTTCATGATGTTTTCATCGCTGTTGGAATAGATGCCGCAGGAATGGCCCTGGCCCTGATAGGCCTGGATGGCATTGGTGTGATAAATGGCGTCGTCGATGTCTTTCACCCGGTAAAGGGCCATGACCACAGACAGCTTCTCGCCGGAGAACGGAAAATCCGGGCCGAAGCCAGTTTCCGGAACGATGAAGAACTCCTTGCCCTCCGGCAGCTCGATTGCGGCCATGGCAGCCAGCTTCTCCGCAGGCTGGGCAACGATGGCCGTGTTCAGATGGCCGTCGTGCCAGATGGTGTTCTTCAGCCTTTCCTTTTCCTCTTCGTCAACCAGATAACCGCCCTGGTGCAGCAGCTTTTCCATCATCTCGTCGTAAATGGCTTCAACCAGCAGCACCGAGTTGTCCGACGAGCAGGACGCGGCAAGATCCAGCGTTTTGGAGATGCGGATCTTCTCGGCGGCATCGTCCAGGTCTGCGGTTTCGTCGACGGTGATGACCGCGTTGCCAACACCGACGCCCAATGCCGGCGTACCGCTTGAGTAGGCGGCCGTGACCATGGCGCCGCCACCGGTTGCCAGCACCCGGTCGCACTGGCGCATGAGCTCGTTGGTGGTTTCCAGCGAAGGCTCTTCGATGCCGATCACCAGGTCGGCAGGGGCGCCAAACTGCTCCAGGGCGTCGCGCATCAGATCGCAGATCATCTTGTTGGTGCGCTTGGCGCGAGGATGAGGGGCCAGGATGATGGAGTTGCGTCCCTTGACGGCAGATATTGCCTTGATGACGGGGGTCGCCTCGGGGTTGGTGGAAGGGCAAAGCGCGCCGATCACGCCCATGGGTTTGGCGATCTTGACGATGTTGCGCTCAGGCAACTCCTCGATGATGCCAACCGACTTATCGTCGATGATGTCCATCAGCGTCGCCCGGGTCTTGCGGTGGATCTTCAGATATTTGCCGTCGTAATTGCCCAGCTGGGTCTCCTCGACGGTGAAGCGGGCAATTTCCTCGGCTACGCCGGGGCGGGAAGTCGCCCAGACCATGGCGCGGATCAGCGTGTCCACCTGCTCCTGGGTATAGTTCTCAATCTGCGCCTGAGCGGCCCGCGAGCGCTCGATCAGACCCCGAATTTCCTGTTCCGCGGACTGGGCCTGCTCTGGCATTACGGTCTGTTCTGACATGGTGAAGCCTCCCTACGGGCTGTACTGAACGTAACCGATTACTCTACACAAATCCGCCAGTTGTAGCCATGAACAACCGTGGCTCCGGCCCGGCGGTCGAGAACCGGCAAATTGTGGATCGCCGCGAGTTTTGGCACATTAATCCAAATTCATCGATCAAGCCTATCTGGGGAAGGGGCCCGCATGAGCGAACGTTACGCCGACTATCAGCGCCTGGCTTTCGACCGCCCGGCAGACCGCATACTTCGCATCACCTTCAATCGCCCGGAGCGCTACAACGCGCTGGATGCCATCGGTCACAAGGAGATAACCTACGTGTGGCGGGAGGTGGACGAAGACCCGGATATCGACGCGGTCATTCTCACCGGGGCCGGCAAGGCGTTCTCCGCCGGCGGCGATTTCGAGATGGTGGAAAAGATCATCGACGATTTCGCAACCCGGGCCCAGACCTGGAAAGAAGCTCGGGATCTGGTCTACAACATCATAAACTGCGGCAAACCGGTGATTTCAGCCATCAACGGCCCGGCCGTAGGCGCCGGGCTGGTGGCCGGGCTGATGGCCGACATCTCCATCGTCGCCAGATCCGTCAGCCTGACCGACGGCCATACCCGGCTGGGCGTCGCTGCAGGCGACCACGCTGCCATCATCTGGCCGCTGCTATGCGGCATGGCCAAGGCAAAATACTACCTGCTCACCTGTGACCGCCTTTCCGGGGAGGAAGCCGAGCGCATCGGCCTGGTTTCCCTTTGTGTGAACGACGATGAGCTCCAGGACCGGGCGCTGGCAGTGGCGGAGAATCTGCGCGACGGCGCCCAGAGCGCCATCCGCTGGACCAAATACTCGCTCAATAACTGGCTGCGCATGGCCGGCCCGACCTTCGACGCCTCCACGGCGCTGGAAATGCTCGGATTCACAGGGCCTGAAGCCAGGGAAGGGCTCGCCTCTCTGCAGCAGAAACGGGACCCCAGCTTCCCCAAGGGATCTCCGCTGTGAGCCGGCGCTTCAGGCTCACCAGATTTTGACACGCTCCTCGGGTGGCAGGTACATGGCGTCGCCGGGTTGGAGGTCGAACGCGCGGTAGAAAGCGGGAATGTTGGGCAGGATGCCCATCACCCGATAACGAGCGGGGGAGTGCGGTCCCCGCAGCAGCTTCTCGCGCAGGCGCTCGTCGCGGATCTTGCCCCGCCAGGCGCGGGCGAAGCCGACAAAGAAACGCTGATCGCCGCTGAGGCCGCCGATCAGGGGCGCGGGCTGTCCGTTCAACGACAGCTGGTAGGCCCGGTGAGCCACGATGAGACCCGCGAGATCTCCAATATTCTCTCCCAGGGTCAGCTCGCCATTTATGGCCACGTCCGGCAGCGGCTCAAATGCCGAATACTGGGCCACAAGTTCCGCTGCCCGCGCCTCGTACTCCCGGTACAGGCCGGCACCCAAAGCTGCGGCCAGGGCAATGTAGGGGTTGGCGTCCGCAGAGCCAAGCCGGTATTCGACCCGCTGCGACTTGTCCGAGCCGGGAATCACCCGCAGCGCCGTGGTGCGGTTCTCGCACCCCCAGGTGGCATCCGTTGGCGCCCAGAATCCCGGTATCAGGCGCGAATAGGCGTTCACCGTCTGGGGGGTCAGGTTCCATTCCGCACGATCAACCGGCTGAGAGAGCTTCGCCACCTGGCGTCGGTACTCAAATCCCCGCGCGCGGATCACATTGCCCAGCAGGTCACCGGGCTGCACCGTCAACGACGAGTAATCGCGCCATTGGTCCGGATAGCCGATTTTCACATGGAAGGCGGCAAGCTTGGCCCGGGCGGCAGATCGGGTTTCCGCGCTCATCCACTCCAGAGAATCGATGGCCTGCCCGAAAGCGGCGCGCAGGTTCTCAACCATCAGGCCCACCTTCTGTTTGTGCTCCGGGGGAAAGTACTCGGCGACGTATAGCTTGCCGACCAGCTCGCCCACGGACCCGTTCACGAAGCGAGTGCCCCGTTTCCATCGTTCGGCCTGCGACTCCTGACCGCGCAGCGTGCGCCCGTAAAACTCAAAGTTGGCCGCATCGATTGCCTGGTTCAGGAACGGGGCGAACGACGTCAGCAATTTGAAGCGGGCATAGTCTCGCCAGTCTTCCAGGCTACGGCCGCGGATCAGCTCGCCAAGCTTCTGCAGATAGCTGGTCTGCGCAAACACGACGAGCTCCGGATCACCAATCTCGGCGGCTGCCAGAAACGCCGACCAATCGAACCCCGGGCTGAATTCAGCCCGGGCTTCACGACCGACCCGATTTCCGTATATGAGCTGACGGTTACGGTTCTCCACGCGAGTCCACTGGGCTTCGGCAAGCTCGGTCTCCAGCCTCAGGATACGCGCACCGACACCATCTGCCGGCCGGCCTCCCAGGCTCAACATGCGATCGATGTGCGCCACGTAAAGCTGGCGAATCTCGACAAACTTCTCGTCGTCGCTGAGGTAGTAGTCCCTATCGGGCAGGCCCAGCCCGTACTGCCAGAAGTAAGCCAGGCTGCGCGTAGGATCCTCCGCGTGAGCATCGACATAAAAAGCGACCGGGCCGTCGATACCCTTGACCAGCGTCTCGCCGAAGTAGCGGATGAGCGCGGCATAGCTGTCGATGGCCTCCACAGCGGCAAACTCATCTGCCAGAGGCGCGACGCCTCGGTTGTCGATGGCCTCAAGGTCGAGGTAATCACGGTAGAGCGTGCCGATCTTCCGGGCATCACTGCCGGCGGGCGCGTCGATCGCAGCAGCCCGCTCGATTACGGTGCGCACCTCGGCTTCCGTTCGCTCAAAGACCTCGGTCATGGCGCCGTAGGACGAAAAATCCGGCGGGATCTCCGTGCTTGCGAGCCACGGGCCGTTCACGTACCGATAAAAATCGTCCTGGGGCCGAACTGACTGATCGAAGAGGTCGGCGGCGGCATCCGCCGCTGGCTCAGCGACCGCGGGCCCAGCGGCCTTTGCCGCCTCATCCGGGGAACCTTCGCAGCCGGCCAGCACGCCTGAAAAGAGGGCGAGAACAACGAGATAACGCATGAAAAAGGGGTCCGCTCGGTAATTTGCTTGCTGCGCTCGACGAGAGCGCGCGCATCTTAGCGAACGCGCAGCCGGTTCGCCAATCAGGTGCCAGAACAGCCGGGCGCGTCTCGCCAGCCGGAGAGGCCCTCAGGACGCATCGCTCACGCCAAGCGTTTGGCCCATTCGATGACCGGTTCGTAGGTGTCCAGAACCTTGAGGGACTCGTCCTGGGAAGACGTCGGTAAGGACAGGACGACCCGGTTCACCCCTTTGGCCTGAAGTTCCGCCAGGGCATCCTGGCTTTTCGGGGCGGTGAACAGGCTGACGTCGATCGAAGCGCGATCGCGCCCCTTCTCCTCACAGAGGGCATTCAGCTGATCGAGACGCTCCTCCCAGCCGGGCATCGCGATGGGCAGCCACCCGTCCGCATAGTCTACGATTCGCTCGATGGCCCACTTCGAAGAGGCGCCAATAAAGACCGGGGGATGCGGCCGCCGGACCGGTTTCGGCTCCACCCAGACGGGATCGAAATCCACGTACTTGCCGTGAAAGGACGCATCTTTCTCAGTCCAGCAGGCCTTCATAGCCAGCACGCTCTCCCGCAGCACCTTCCATCGGTCGGCAAACGCGACACCATGATTTTCCAGCTCTTCGGCGTTCCAACCCGCACCGATGCCGAACAGGAAACGCCCGCCGGACAGCGAGTCCAGCGAGGCGACCCGCTTGGCAAGCGCGATGGGATGATGCTCCGGCACCAGACAGACGCCGGTGCCTATCTGCAGGTTCTCGGTAACTGCAGCGGCTTGGGCGAGAAAAGTAAACGGCTCATAGGATTCCCAGTAAACGCTCGGCAGATCGCCACCCAGAGCGTAGGGCGTTTTGCGGGAAGCCGGAATGTGCGTATGTTCCACCACCCACAGCGATTCGAAGCCTCGCTCCTCCAGCGCCCGCGCAAGCGCCACGGCGGGCATGGAGTAGTCCGTGGGAAAATTCGATATGCCAATCTTCATGTCGGGCGTTCCTAAGCATGCGCGTTGTCAGCCGCGTTGTGACAACGGCGTTTGTGGTGATGGTATCGAGCGAGCAGCGGCGGGTTGCTCAGATCTGATAGTAGTCGGGCAGATCCTGGATGGTTATCTTTTCGGCGTGCATGAACGGGTCGTGGCCGAAATAGATATCCTCGCCGATGAGCTTGCCAGCGGAGTCCGCTGGCCACACCGTGACCAGCTGGGCCCTGGTCAGAACCAGATCTTCCGGCGTCAGCGGCTCACCGTTGATCTCCTGCATACCCATGGCGAGCAGCATCTCTCCCTTATATACCTGCTTCACCTGGCCCTCGGTGATGACCGCATCATCGTCCACCACGATGCGTTCCACCACCACTTCGAACTGCTGCCCACCCCGCGCCATCATGTCGGTGTAGAAGCCTTTAACCGCATCGTAGCCTTCCAGAACCGACGGCTGGTTGCCCCAGAAGTGGTACACCGGAGATCCGGTGAGCGTTCCCATCAGGGGTTCCAGCTGCCCCTTGATCTCGTATTCCATATGGTTGCGGACCTCCGTCAGCAACCCCTTGCGCCGCGGATTAGTTTCCTGCGCCGCGCGAGCTTCCAGCGGCAGCCAGCTGTTGTGCGGTTCAATCTTGGGCATTCACTGTTTCCTCCCTTGCCAGAGGATAGTAACCGCCCCCCCAGCCTAAAAAAAGAACGTCCCATGTCGACCGGTCGGTGGCCCGGTTTGACTGGTTCGCGGGGTTCCGATTCAATGCACCGCGGGAAGAGACTCTACAGAAAGTTACGCGCCCTGATGCAGGCCCTGCTTCAGCCGCCCTTTTTAAAGTTTGGGGGAGACTGCCATGACCATTCTGAATGAGCTGTACAGCCTCGATGGCGACGTCGCCATCGTCACCGGCGCCGGACGCGGCATCGGCGAAGGCATCGCAAAAACCTACGCCGCAGCGGGCGCCGCCGTGGTCTGCGCCGCGAGAAGAACTGCGGAGATCGAACGGGTAGCCGGCGAGATCCGTGACACGGGCGGCCAGGCCATCGCGGTCACCACCGATGTAACAGACGAGGCCGCTGTGAACGCGATGGCGGACGCGGCTATCGACAGCTTCGGCAGCCTGGACATCTGGGTGAACAATGCAGGCGGATCGCCCATTCAGGCACCCCTGGCCGAACTGCCCAGGGAGGAGTGGGACGCCACCGTTGCCTTGAATCTCACCGCCATCTGGAACTGCTGCAGCGTGGCCTCTCGGCGCATGAACGATGGCGGCCGCATCGTCAACATCTCTTCCCTGGCAGCGGAAATGATCATTCCGGGCAGCGGCCACTACGCTGCGGCCAAATCCGGCTGTAACGTGCTCACCCGCACCTTCGCCACCGAGCTGGGGCCGAGAATTCGCGTCAACGGCATCATGCCCGGCATGGTGCCGACAGAGATTGCCATGCAGGCCATGAAGCTGAAGGACGAGGATCTGCCGAATCTGGAAAAGATGTTGAATCTACCCGCAGGGCGATTGGGGACACCGGAAGATCTGGGTGCCGCAGCTCTGTTTCTAGCCTCACCAGGCGCCGCGTGGATAACCGGTCAGGTCATTCGCGTTACCGGAGGACCCTGAGCATGACGACGAATCGAAAAGTAGTGCTGACGGCAAGACCAGACGGCCTGCCGACCCTGGATTGCTTCGGCACCGAAGAAGAACAGCTGGGCGAACCGGCTGAGGGCCAGGCGCTGGTCGAAGTGCGGCACATCTCCATCGACGCCTGGATCAGCACCACCCTGGGCACAAGGGACGGTCACCACGGCTCCATACCCATCGGGAGTACCATACCCGCGCTGGGGGTCGGCAGGGTCATCAGCAGCGCCGCGCCCGAGCTCGCCGCTGGCGACGAGGTTTTCGGCCCCATGGGCTCGCAATCCCATCTTCTGGCTCCGGCAGCCATGTTTCAGAAGCTGGACGTCAGCCAGATCCCGGCTCGCAGCCATCTCGGCGTGCTCGGTCTCACCACCGGCATGACCGCCTACGTGGGGATGATCACCATCGGCGGGCTGCGTGATACGGATACCGTCGTGGTGTCGGCCGCTGCGGGCGCGACGGGATCCGTCGCCTGCGAGATCGCGCGAATCGCCGGCGCGAAAGTCATCGGCATCGCCGGCGGGCCGGACAAGGTCCGTTACCTGGAAGACGAGCTGGGCATCGCCGCCGGCATCGACTACAAAAACGACGACATCGGTGCGCGTCTGGACGAGCTGGCTCCGGACGGGGTAAACCTGTTCTACGACAACGTGGGCGGCACGATTCTGGACACGGTGCTGAGCCGCATCGCGCCCCAGGCGCGGGTAGTGATCTGCGGGGCGATTTCCCAGTACGGTCACATGGACGACGTCACCGGCCCGAAGCTGTATCTGCGCCTGGCGGAACGCAACGCCACCATGCGCGGCTTCACCGTAGACTACTGGTCCGAGGCCCACGAGCCGGCAAGGGAAGATCTGACCCGCTGGCTCGGGGAAGGCAAGTTCCACATTCGCGAGCACGTCGTGGAGGGAATCGAGCGGTTCCCGGAAGCGCTGCTGATGCTCTTCAGCGGGCACATCGGCAAGCTGATGGTGGCACCCTGACACCCATCACCCGGCCTGCCGCGCTCTGATCCTTCTCTGATCATTTAGGGCGCGGGCAGGTCCACGACCCGGCTTTCGCCAGGGAATCGAGGGTCCGATGCCGCCTCGATCTCACCGCCCGGCCTCACCCAGATGAGCTGGACTTCGCCGAAGCTGGAGAAGTGCGGCTCCACCCGATAGCCCCGGGCCTGCAGCCCGGATACCGTTTCATCGTCCAGGCGCTCACCGGGGGTATGGGTAATGAGTTCCGGCGGCAGAAGCTGATGATGAACAAGCGTGGCCGCCACCGCTTCCCGCGCGTCCATGCCAAATTCCACCAAATTGAGAATCACCTGATACACCGTTGTGAAGATGGTGGAGCCGCCCATGGCTCCCACAACCATGGCAACCCCGTCACCCCGCAGCACGACAGTGGGCGACATGGATGACAACATCCGTTTGCCGGGCTCGATGGCGTTGGCCTCGTCGCCCACCACCCCATAGTAGTTGGGAACGCCGGGCGCAACGGAAAAGTCGTCCATCTCGTTGTTGAGCAGGAAACCGCCACCGGAAACCACCACGCCGCTGCCGAAGTTGGTGTTCAGCGTGTACGTATTGGAAACCGCATTCCCCTCACCGTCGAGAATGGAAAAATGAGTGGTATGGCTGCCTTCCTTTAGCGCCGGCACCGGTTCCGGCGCAGAAATAGCCCTGGGATCGATCTGCGCGGCACGGGCTTCAATGTAATCGTCGGCCAGCAGGCGCTCCATGGGCACCTCTACAAAGTCAGGGTCCCCCAGATATCGGGCGCGATCGGCAAAGATGCGCTTCTCGATCTCAGCCTTGAGGTGTATATAGCCAGCGGAATTGTGCATCAGACCGGCAAAGTCGGCGCCGCGCAGCTCGCGCATCTTCAGAAACTGAGCGATGGCGAACCCGCCGGAACTGGGCAGGGGGGCGGTGAACACCCGGTATCCACGCCAGTCGAACGCAATGGGTTCGCGCCAGACGGGGCTGTAGGCAAGCAGATCCTTGGCCTTGACCAGACCGCCCCCGCGAATCATTTCCGAAACGACGAGCGCCGCCGTATGCCCCCGGTAGAACTCTGCCGGTCCTTCCCGGGACAGGCGGCCGAGCGTATCCGCAAGCTCCAGCTGACGGAAAACCTCGCCAGCTGTCAGGGCGCCGAAATAGTCTGAAAAGTTCGTGTCGGCCAAACGCGGCGCGGCGCTACGCACCGCCGCTTCCAGCTCCGGATCGGCTACGAAGCCCTCACGCGCCAGCTTCACTGCCGGCGCCAGCAGCTCGGCCCAGGGCGTTCCGCCATACTTCTGATGGGCCGCCCACAGGCCTGCCACCGTGCCGGGCACGCCCACGGCTCGGTGCCCCACGATGCTGGCCAGGCGGTCCACCTCTCCTTGAGAATCGAGATACATGTTCCGACCGGCCAGGCTCGGGGCGGTTTCGCGGTAGTCGAGAAACCGCGCCTGACCGTTCATGTAGAGGGTCATGAACCCGCCGCCGCCGATATTGCCGGCCTGAGGCTTGGTCACCGCCAGCACGAAAGCGGCGGTTACCGCGGCGTCCACCGCGTTGCCACCAGCCTTCAGCACCTCGACGGCAGCTTGGGCAGCATGGGGATCCGCCACCGCCACGGCAGCCTGACGACCCATCTGGCCGGCCGAGAGCGCGGCCGGCGCGGGGGCGTCCAGAGCATCCGGCTCCTGGGGGTTCGGTGGCGCGCATCCGGCCAGCAGGCAGGCGGCAAGCAGACAGGGACCCAGCAAGCCGGCGCCCCGGAGGCCGGCGCCCCGTAGACCGGGAGCCCGGGAGGACAGGCGCGTCAGCCCGATCATCCGCTAGGCCCGGGCGCCCCGTGAGAACAGCCCGTCCAGGCTCCAGATCCCGGACCCTCGCGCCGCGATGAACAGAAATGCGAAGCAGTAGAGGGCGGCCAGCTCGCCGCCGTTGACGATGGGAAACAGGCTGTTCGTGCCATGAGCCATCCAGTAAGCGGCGGCCATGGTGCCGCTGCAGATGAAAGCCGCCGGACGGGTCAGCAACCCGATCATCACCAGAATCCCGCCCACGAGCTCGATACCGCCGGCGCCATAGGTGATGAAGGCCGGCATGTCGGGGTAGGCATCAAGCGGAAAGCTGAAAATCTTCTGGGTGCCGTGCCAGATGAACAGCAGCCCGGTAACTATTCGCAGCAGCGCGTAGGTCTGTTCCTCGAACCTCGCCATGAAAGCCAGCATGATCTCCCCCTGTTACCCATTTTTCTGAATAACGAGCATAGCCGCTGACAGGCACGCGGCACAGGGTCAGCTGGGGCTAACCGGCTCGCAGATGCCGATTCATGTCGCCCCGATTCTCAACCAGAATGCGACGTTCCGCGAAGTGCCAGCCCGCGGCATCCTTTTCGAAGCTGTCTTCGTAGCGACCACCGGCGATGATGGTGGTTGCGCCCGCCAACGTCTGATAGACAGTGAAGTAACTGCGCACCTCGGCCCGGCGGACCGCTTCGTCGAAAGTGAAGTGCAGATTCGTGGTGACGTGACGGGTTCTGGGTGAACACTGAAAACGCCGATAGTCGGTGGGCTGCTCGTCCTGGTCATAAAAAATAATGGTGCTCGAATACAGCTCGAACACCGCCTGCTCACCGCGATGCCAGACGCCCCCGGAGTCAATCAAGCCGCGGCCGAACAGAGTGCCCACGGTCTCCATGTCGGCCCTGTCCACCGCTTCCGCATATTCGAACATCAGATTGGCGATGGTCATGCGGGCATCCATCATCTCAAGCACGCGATTCATCTGCGACCTCCTCTACTGAGAGCAACCCAGGCTACCACTGCGCAGCAGTTTCGCTATAGTGACGCGCTCTCAAGATACGCGGGGATAGGCATGAAAGGGACCGTTCACTACGAAAAGAAAGACGACATCGCGCTGCTGACGATAGACAACCCACCGGTAAACCCGCTGTCCAGCGGTGTCAGGCAGGGGCTGCACGACGGCGTGAACCAGGCCCTGGGCGACGACGACATCCAGGCCGTGGTGATCACCGGCGCCGGCAGGGCGTTCATCGCCGGCGCGGACATCTCTGAATTCGGCGGTGACAGCAAGGGACCAGGCCTGCACGAGGTGCTGGCGAAAATGGAAGGCAGCGCGAAGCCCATCGTCGCAGCCATCAACGGCACCGCGTTCGGTGGCGGGCTGGAAGTGGCGCTGTGCTGCGATTACCGGGTGGCGGCCCCCAAAGCGCCCGTAGGCCTGCCGGAGGTCAAACTCGGCCTGCTTCCCGGCGCCGGCGGCACCCAGCGGCTGCCGCGTCTCATCGGCGCCGAAAAGGCTCTGCAGTTCATTCTCTCCGGCGACCCGATTCCCGCTCCGCAGGCCCAGAAGCTGGGGATCGTAGACGAAGTAGCGAGCGGCGATATCGTCGAAGACGCCATCGCCTTCGCCCTTGCCAAGGTTGCCGCTGGCAGCCCAACGCGGAAGATTCGCGACGAGGAAAGCAAAGTGGCTGCCGATCGGGGCAACGCAGAGCTTTTCGCTAACGCACGCAAAGATTCGGCGCGGCGGATGCGTGGCCGATTCGCGCCGGAAATGATCATTCAGTGCGTGGAGGCGGCGGTCAATCTGCAGGACTTCGACGCCGGTATGAAGGTGGAGCAGACGTGCTTCGCTCAGTGTCTGAACCACCCTCAGCGCGAAGCGCTGATCCACATGTTCTTCAGCGAGCGTGAGGTGACCAAGATCCCGGGCGTGCCACGCGACACTCCGGTCAAGGACATCAAGTCCGCGGGCGTGGTGGGATGCGGCACCATGGGCGGGGGAATCACCATGTGCTTCGCCAATGCGGGGGTGCCAGTCAAAGTGCTGGAGATGAATCAGGAGGCTCTGGACAAGGGCCTCGGCGTCATCAAGCGTAACTACGACATACAGGCGAGCCGCGGACGGATGACCTCGGAACAGGTAGACGGGCGCATGGCTCTGATCAGCGGCACGACAAGCTATGAGGACCTTGCGGATGCGGATATCGTCATCGAGGCGGTATACGAGAATCTGGACGTAAAGGTAGAGGTCTTCAAAAAGCTGGAAAGCGTCTGCAAGCCCGGCGCCATCATTGCCAGCAACACGTCCGGCCTGGACATCGACGCCATGGCAAACGCCACCTCCCGACCTGGCGACGTCATCGGCCTGCATTTTTTCAGCCCCGCGAACATCATGCGCCTGCTGGAAGTGGTGCGCGGTTCGAAGACCGACAAGACCACCATCGCCACCTCGATGCAGCTGGGCAAGACCCTGGGCAAGGTCGCCGTGCTGTCCGGCAACGCCCCGGGGTTCATCGGCAACCGTATGCTGGCTGGCTATACCCGACAGGCCGGCGAGATCATTCTGCAGGGCGCCACCCCTTATCAGGTGGACAAGGTGATTCAGGAATTCGGCATGCCCATGGGGCCCTTCCAGATGAACGACCTGGTGGGTCTGGACCTAGGCTGGCGGGCCCGCAAGCTGGCCGGCATGAAGCAGGAAGACGTGCCGATCACCGCACGGGTTGCCGACAAGCTTTGTGAGCTCGAGCGCTTCGGACAGAAAACCAATCGCGGCTTCTATATTTACCCGGAGGGCAGCCGCGCCGGGCAGGCCGATCCGGAAGTCGTGAAGCTCGTCGAGGAAACCTCCGCGGAGCTTGGCATCACGCGCCGGGAAATCGGCGACGAAGAAGTGCTGCAACGCTGCCTGTACGCGCTGATCAACGAGGGCGCCCGAATATTGGAAGAAGGTATCGCGCTCCGGCCCTGCGACATCGACATCGTGTACACCAACGGTTACGGTTTCCCGGACGTAACCGGCGGGCCCATGTTCTGGGCCGACAAGCAAGGGCTGGACAAGATCCACGAAGGGATCCTGAAATTTCGCGACGAGTACGGAGATTTCTGGACGCCGGCCCCGCTGCTGGAACGTCTGGCAAAGGAAGGCAAAACCTTCGCAAGCCTGCAAGACTGAGACTGCCCGAGCCCAGGCTCAGGCAGAAGCACAGGCCCGGCGCCAGGCGTCCGGGCCGCAACACACATGATCCGGGAGGGATACCGTGAACGAGGAAGGCAGCCTGGCCCTGTTCTGCGATTTCGAGAACGTCGCCCTGGGCGTGCGCGACGCCAAGTACAACAAGTTCGAGATTCAACCCGTCCTGGAGCGACTGCTGCTGAAAGGTTCCATCGTGGTGAAGAAAGCCTATTGCGACTGGGACCGCTATAAGGAGTTCAAGCCGGCCATGCACGAGGCGGCCTTCGAAATGATTGAGATTCCCCACGTGCGTCAGTCCGGCAAGAATTCCGCCGACATCCGCATGGTAGTGGACGCGCTGGACCTCTGCTACACCAAGGAGCACATCGATACCTTCGTCATCATCTCCGGCGATTCGGATTTCTCGCCGCTGGTCAGCAAGCTCAGAGAGAACGCCAAGACGGTGGTGGGCGTAGGGGTGAAGAACTCTACTTCGGACCTGCTGATGAGCAACTGCGACGAGTTCATCTTCTACGACGACCTGGTGGCCAAGAAAAAGCCGAGCAGAAAACGCACCCGCGCGAAGCCCAAGGCGAAAGCAACGACAAGCAAATCGGGCAAGCCGGAAAAGCCGGATGAAGCCGCTCAGGAGGACCTGTCCCAGGAAGGTATAGACCTGGTCCTGGAAACCGCGGAGGCCCTGTACGCCGAGCGTGGCGAACGTGGCAAGCTGTGGGGATCCATGATCAAGCAGACGCTCAAGCGCCGCAAGCCCGGGTTCAACGAAAGCTTCTACGGCTTCAGCTCGTTCAGCGATCTGCTGGAGGAGGCCCAAGCCCGAGGAGAAATGGAGCTGGAGCTGGACGAGAAATCCGGCGGCTACATCATCCGCGCCGTTTCGGCGAGAGACTGAAACCGTCGCGTCCGAATGAAATCCTGCCACCGGTACAATCACTAAACCACTCAATCGCTGAACCTATGAACCCGCGCAAACATCGAGAAAAGCATCGGACCCATCGCGTCGGCTGGTTGCGCGCGGCAGTCATGGGCGCCAACGACGGTATCGTCTCGACGGCGAGCCTGCTGGTCGGCGTGGCCGCAGCTCAGGCGTCTCACGAAGGCCTGATCCTTGCCGGCGCGGCAGGAATGGTTGCCGGCGCCATGTCCATGGCCGCCGGAGAGTACGTATCGGTCAGCTCTCAGGCCGACACGGAGCAAGCCGATCTTAAGCGGGAAGCCCGGGAGCTGGAGACTGACCCGGAACATGAACGAGCAGAGCTGGCGGGCATCTATGAGGATCGCGGGCTGCAGCCCCACCTTGCCAGCGCGGTAGCAGAGCAGCTCATGAACCACGACGCCCTGGCCGCCCATGCCCGGGACGAGCTGGGCATCTCTGCCATCATCCGCGCGCGCCCACTGCAGGCGGCGGTCACCTCCGCGCTGACCTTCTCACTGGGCGCCGCCCTGCCGCTTCTGGTGACGATCTTTTCACCCCTGAACGTGGTCGCGGTATCGGTCTCGACGACCTCGCTGCTGTTTCTGGCGGTGCTGGGCGCGCTGGCGGCGCGAACCGGTGGGGCCAGCCTGATCAAAGGGGCCGCTCGAGTGACCTTCTGGGGTGCGCTCGCCATGGCGGCCACCGCCGCCATCGGCTCGCTGTTCGATGCCTCGCTGTAAAGCCGTCCTGCCCCACAAGTCAGCCAGCTCTGCCAGCAGCAAATCAAGCGGCCAGCCATATCTGTTTCGGCCCCCTTTTACCCGAGACCCGGCTCCGCTAATCTGCGGCTTACGGGAACATCACTTGTCAGGAGATCCGACGTGACCAAAATCACCACCATCGAGGGCATCGGCCCGGCGTTCGAAGAAAAACTCAAGCAGGCGGGCGTGACCAGCTGCGAGCAGCTGCTCGAAAAAGGAGCGACCAAGGCAGGCCGAGACGAGATCGAAAAAGCCAGCGGCATCGACCACAGCCGCATCTCTCGATTCGTCAATCACGCGGACCTGTGCAGAATCAAGGGCGTGGGTGGAGAGTACGCAGAGCTGCTGGAAGCGTCAGGCGTCGACAGCGTGCCGGAGTTGGCCCAGCGAAACGCTGAAAATCTGGCGGCCAAGATGACCGAGGTGAACGAGGAGAAAAAACTCGTCCGTGCCCTGCCTTCAGCTAAAGCGGTGGAAGAATGGGTAGCTCAGGCGAAAAGCCTGCCCCGGGTAGTCACCCACTGACACCCTGAAGCGGAAGCCGCCCGCAGCAACCAGCCGGCTCAATCTTTTCCAAAGATACCCTTGGCAAGCGAGCCCAGCTTGCCGAGGCTGCCCCCAAGGTCACCTTGAAAATCCTGGACTTTCGGGCCGATGAGCTGCAGCGCCGACTGCACGGTCGACTCATCGATTCCCAGCTTCCCGGCCAGCGACGCAACGTCGACCTTCTGCAGGAACGACTGCATGTCCATGCCTGTCAGCAGGTCCCCAAGATCGAAACCATCATCCCCCTGCAGCTGCGAGCCAAGCTCGGAACCCAGCTCGCCAATCTGCGAATCCCCCAGACCCAGACCCTTGAGGGAATCCATCAGCTCCGGCGCCGCGCCAATCAGATCACCAATGTTCATAGATCAAGCCTCCCAGCTAAAACGTTCGGGCAGCCATACGTGCAAGCCACAATAAAGAAAAATAGAAAAACCCACGGCACATCCACGATAATCCGGTTGTCTCGGTCTTCTTGCCGATAACGCCGATAACCAAGAGGGCACCGTTCTTGCTTGACCCCGGACGCGAAAAGGCCGCGCAGACAATTCTCGCACGAGGACCCATGCAGGAGGAACCCGGTGACTGATTTAGCTTTACCCGTAGGCGGCTGCAATGGGGAGCTGATCAAGCAGCTCGGCGTCATGAGCAACCGCCACGGTCTGATCACCGGCGCGACGGGCACCGGCAAGACGGTGACGCTGCAGGTGCTCGCCGAGGGTTTTTCGCGTCTGGGCACGCCGGTTTTTGCCGCGGACGTCAAAGGCGACCTGACTGGAATTTCTCAGCAGGGCAAGCCACACAAGGAGATTGATCGGCGCTTATCCCTGATACCGCTCCCCGACTATACCCAGCGGGGTTACCCGACCATGTGCTGGGACATTTTTGGTGAATCAGGCCATCCGGTTAGAACCACCATCTCCGAATTGGGGCCCCTGCTGCTCGGCAACCTGCTCGAGCTGAACGAAACCCAGACGGGGGTGCTCTACGCGTGCTTCGCGGTGGCCGACGACGAGGGCATGCTGCTGCTCGATCTCAATGACTTGCGCGCCATGCTCAGCTGGATCGGCGACAACGCGAAGCAGCTGCGAACCACCTACGGGCACATAGCGCGGGCATCAGTTGGCGCCATTCAGCGTCGCCTGCTGATGCTGGAGGAGCAGGGCGCGGATCAGTTCTTCGGAGAACCAGCGCTGCAGATCACCGATCTGATGCAGCACGACTTCAGCGGCAACGGCGTAATCAGCCTGCTGTCTGCCGACCGGCTGATCCAGCAGTCGCCGCGCCTTTACGCGGCATTCCTGATGTGGCTGCTGAGCGAGCTGTTCGAGGAACTACCGGAATCCGGTGACCTGGAAACGCCGAAGCTGGTGCTTTTCTTCGACGAAGCCCACCTGTTGTTCAAGGGCATGCCCAAATCGCTGTTGAATAAGATCGACCAGGTCGTCCGGCTCATCCGCTCTAAAGGGGTCGGCGTTTTTTTCGTAACCCAGAACCCGCTGGACATACCAGAGGCCGTCGCCGGGCAGCTGGGCATGAAGGTTCAGCACGCGCTGAGGGCATTTACACCGAAAGACCAGAAAACCATCCGAGCGGTAGCTCAGGGATTTCGCACTGACGGCAGCACCGACATTCCCGCTCTGATCACCCAGCTGGGGGTTGGCGAAGCACTGGTTTCGTGTCTGACGTCAGACGGCTCGCCAGATTTCGCCAGAGAAACCCTGGTCAAGCCGCCGGAATCCCGCATCGGCGCCATAAGCGATGAAGAGCGCAGCACCCTGCTGTCCCGATCGCCGATGAAAGGTAAATATGACCAGAGCGTGGACCGGGAGTCTGCCTACGAAATGCTGGCGGCACGGGCCGAGCTCGCGGCAAAACGCGAGGCGGAGGAGGAATTGGCTGCGCAGAAGGCCAAGGAGGCGAGCCGTTCCAGCAGGCCCGCTTCCCGCCGTCAGAGCGTCGGCGAAGCCATGTTGAAAAGCGCCGCCCGCTCGGTTGGCCGATCGCTGGGCTCGCGACTGATTCGCGGCATACTGGGGTCTCTATTGAAATGAACACGCCACGAATGAAGCTACCCGGCTGTCTGGTTGTCACCTTTGCCGGCATGCTGGCTTGGCACGCCACCGCCACCGAGCGGCAACTGCTGTGGGGTGATACCCATCTGCACACGTCCTATTCCTTCGACGCGTTTCTCAATGGCAACCAGACGGCAGATCCGGACACCGCCTATCGCTACGCCAAAGGCGAGCCGGTCATTCACCCCCATCATCGGGCGCGGGTGCAGATTCAGACGCCGCTGGATTTTCTCGTGGTTTCAGATCACGCAGAGTTTCTTGGAGGCATTCGAGACATCTATCTCGATGGCATCCAGGCAGTCGTGTCCAGTGGAACCGGCTCACCAATAGCGCCATCGGCAACCAAATCGCTCAATCTGCCGCTGCGTTCGTC
>CAMYJX010000020.1:0-31922 GCA_947258825.1 uncultured Pseudomonadales bacterium | reverse complement strand
CGAGCCAGGGACCTTCACCGCGCTGATCGGCTGGGAATGGAGCGCTATTCCGGGCGGCGGCAATCTGCACCGGATCGTGGTTACCGATGCCGGAGGCGAACAGGCCAGAGAGTTCATGCCTTTCTCTGCTGCCGACAGCCCCTATCCAGAGGACCTCTGGGCGTGGCTGGAGGCAACGTCGGATCGCATCAATGCGTCCCTCATCGCCATTCCGCACAACTCCAACATCTCCAAAGGCATCATGTTCGACAGCGTAACCCTGAGAGGCGACGCTATGGACGCCGACTACGCGAGAAAACGCCAACGCTGGGAGCCGGTGGTGGAGATCACCCAGATCAAAGGGGATTCGGAAACCCACCCGAGCCTGTCGCCGGAAGATGGGTTCGCCGATTTCGAAACCTATACGCACTACATTCAGCAGAAGCCGGAGCCCTACGATCCCAGGCCTGGCGACTACGTACGGTCCGGGCTGCGCACCGGTCTGGCTCTCGAGGCCCGGATCGGCGAGAACCCTTTCCGCTTCGGGCTGATCGGCTCGACGGATGCCCATACCGGGCTGTCGTCTGCAGAAGAACCCAATTTCTGGGGCAAGATGGCAAAGGACTCGATACCTGAAAACAAGGGCCCGCGAACCATCGCCGGCGGGCCCACCGGCTGGAGCATGTCCGCATCCGGACTGGCCGCCGTCTGGGCAGAGAACAACACCCGCGGTGCCATACTGGAAGCTTTCGCCCGTCGCGAGGTCTACGCCAGTTCCGGGCCGCGCATTCGTGTGCGCCTTTTTGCTGGCTGGAATTTCGAGGAAGCCGATCTCGAGGGCTTCGATCCGGCATTGGGCTACGCCCGGGGCGTTCCCATGGGAGGTCAGCTGACGAGGATCAGCGGCGCCACGGAATCTGCGCCGCGATTCCTGGTAATGGCGCTCAAAGACCCGGAGTCCGCCAACCTGGACAGGATCCAGGTGGTCAAAGGGTGGATAGACAGCGACGGCGAAACCCACGAGCGGGTTTACGACGTGGTCTGGTCAGGAGATCGAAGCCTGAATAATGGCCAGCTTCCCGAGGTGGGCGACACGGTAAACCGTCGTACCGGCCAGACGGCGGACACCATCGGCGCGCCCAGCCTGCAGGCGCTGTGGCAGGATCCGGACTTCGACCCGGCGCAAGGTGCTTTCTACTACGCAAGGGTTCTGCAGATTCCCACTGCCCGCCACTCACTGCTGGACGCCATCGCGCTGGGGCGGGCGCCCGCCAGCGGCTATCCGCAGGTCATCCAGGAGCGAGCCTATACTTCGCCCATCTGGTATCAGCCCTGAAACGCTAAACGGGAATCTCGGTCGTGTATTTGACCTGCTCCATGGCGAAGCTGGAAGACACATCGTAAAGGGGCGCGATGGCGATCAGCTTCTTGTAGAAGCGGTCGTATTCGGAGATATCAGAGACCAGCACTTTGAGCAGGTAGTCCACCTCGCCGCTCATGCGATAGAACTCCATCACTTCCGGCAGCGCGGCGACCCCCCTGGCAAATTTTTCCAGCCAGGCTTCCGAGTGGTTGGCGGTTCGCACCGTAACGTAAACGGTGACGCCCCGGCCCACCTGCGAGGCATCCACCAGGGCAACCCGCTTGCGGATGATGCCCGTCTCCTCCAGACGCTTGATGCGCCGCCAGCAGGCATTGTGGCTGAGGCCCACCCGTTCCCCAACCGCCTGGATGGAGACGGTGGCGTCATGTTGCAGGATCTGCAAAATCTGCCGATCAATTCGATCGAAATCCACAAAAAACCTTTGTTATCGGGACTATATCCTAAAAACGAAACCTAGCGCAGAAACAGCGGGGAAACAATACCGGCGGCTGCCGGCCAACCTTAGGCGGGCCTGACACCAGGCGCCGGATGGCGTCCGATACCAGCGCATGGTTGTGCACCGGCTTCTCCGGGTCGGCGCTGCGAATCAGGGAACCTGCGACGCGCCAGACACGCCGCCTTCAGCGGCATAGCTCACAATTTTCTTCACCGATCACCGATCCGTGACCCAGGTCGTGGGACGGTGAGAAGGCAAGCACGGTTCCAGGTATGCATGCCGATCTAAGGTACCCGCTCTCGGGAAGCGCACAGCGCCTTCAGCCAGTACGGGAGAGGACAACATGCCGCAAAAACGGCCATCAACGAAACAGATACTGCAGCAAGCGGCCATTCTGGCTCTGACGCTGTGCTTCGCAAGTGCCCAGGCGGGCGCTGGATCCAAGTGGGGCAAAATCCGCAATGGCAGTGGATCCGCCGAGGAGGCGCCTTACCTGTCTTTCAGCGCAAACTCAGCGACTATCGAGCGGGGTAACTCGGTCGTGCTGACGTGGGCAGCATTGAACGTGCGCAAATGCTCCGCTTCAGGAGACTGGGAAGGCTCCCATCCTGCCGAAGGCTTCTACCAAACCCCGCCAATCGACGGGCCGAAAACCTATACGCTGAAATGCAACGCGCCGGGAGGCGGCATCCAGAAGACGGTTGCCGTCTCGGTCACGGAACCGAGCGAAGAGCCGGTGCCAACTACGCCACCCGAACCCGAACCAACACCTCTCCCGGAGCCAGAGCCAGTCCCTGCCCCGGAACCAGCACCAGAGCCAGCTCCTGCCCCGGAGCCGGAACCGACTCCTACCCCGGAACCGGTTGTGGTTTCGCTATCAGCATCGCCGATGGAGATCGCGTCGGGGGACACCGCGACCCTTTCATGGTCATCGACCGGGGCTGACAGCTGCAGCGGGAGTCCAGGTCCGGGAGACAACCTGCCAGCATCCGGCTCCCATACCACCGGAGAACTCGGCTCCGACGCTTCGTTTACGTTGACCTGCACCGGGGCCGGAGGTAGCGATTCTCAGACCGTGATGATCAGCGTGCTGCCTCCGCCGCCCGCTTCCGAGCTGCAGCTCAGCAGCAGCAGTACCACCGTTATTGCCGGGGATTCGGTCACCCTCAGCTGGTCGGGAACCTCTGTCAGCAACTGCCAGGCATCCGGTGCCTGGTCCGGGCCGAAAGACGCCACGGGAATGGAAACCATCGACTCGCTGCAGGAAGACGGCAGCTTCACCCTGAGCTGTGACGGAAACGAAGGCAAACTGGTCACCATGACCTCGGTGCTGGTTTCCGAAGGCGGCAAGCTGCTTTCCTGGCAGCCCCCGCAGCTGAACGAAGATGGCTCACCCATCAACGATCTCGACGCCTATCGGATTTACGTTGGCCTGGCGAGCCGCACCTACGGCGCGCCCATCGAGCTTACCGATACCACAACCAGCAGCCACTTTGTCGAGCTGCTGCCGGGCGAGTACTACATCTCGATGACCGCCGTGGATGTCGATGGCAACGAGAGCGCCTTTTCCAACGAGGTGCTGACAACGGTCAACTGACCGGCAGAACTGGCCCAGGTCGAAGAGGGTCAGCGCTCGGGGGTTGAACGCCCGCAGCCCCCCACAGGATTGCTGATAGACTGGCAAACGACGTCAGCGGGCAACCTCCATCGAAGCAGACAATCTTCCCGGCATGCAGGATCCAACCACAGCGCGCGAACCTCTGATGTTGCTTGCGGCTACGGCTCTGGTGCTGCTCTGGTCCGGCATCCAACCTTACGACGCCCTGACCTGGCTGCTGGAGGCAGCCCCGGTTCTCATTGGCGTACCCATACTTCTGATGACCTATCGCAATCAGCGCTTGTCACCCCTGCTGTACCGGCTGTTGTTCATTCACGCGGTCATTCTCATCGTCGGCGCTCATTACACCTACGCTCGGGTGCCCGCGGGTTTGTGGCTGCAGGACGCCCTGGATCTGGCTCGCAACCACTATGACCGCCTCGGCCACATTGCCCAGGGTTTTGTTCCCGCCATTCTGGCCCGGGAAATCCTCCTCCGCGCGACCCCGCTGAGACGCGGGGCCTGGCTGTATTTCATCGTCATCAGTATCTGCCTGGGGTTCAGCGCCCTTTACGAGCTGATCGAGTGGGCGGCGGCGCTGGTCAGCGCAGAGGCGGCGCAGTCATTTCTTGGTACGCAGGGCGACGACTGGGACACCCAGTGGGACATGTTCCTGGCGCTCTGCGGCGCCATCGCTTCGCTGATCTTCATGTCCGGATACCACGACAGCTCGCTGCGCCGCATAGGGGTCGCTTGAAAGTCACCTGAAAGGTCGCTCGAGCCGTTGGAAGTCGGCAGCAATCATTGAGTCGCCGGTACGGCGATCACTTTGCCCTCGCGACGCGGGTCCGCTGCACCCTCCAGGCCGGCCTCGTTGACCAGGATGACGTGCAGGCCGGAATTTTCACCCTCGCGTTCCTCCACCGGGTAGCCGAGATCTTGGAGAAGCGCGGCCAGTTGAGAGCCGCCTGCCACGCCGGTTTCAACCCGCACTGTCGAGCCCCGGGCGATGATATTGGCTCGATCTACCGCTTCCTGGGAGGTCAAACCCCAACGCAGGACCCCAACGAGGGTCTTGGCTACGTAGGCAACGATGGAATTTCCCCCCGGGGAACCGGTGACCATGCGCAGCTGTCCGCGATCATCGAAGGCCATCACCGGCGACATGGACGATCGGGGACGTTTTCCAGGCGCTACGGTATTTGCCACCGGCTGGCCGCCAATTCGCGGCTGTCGGGCGAAATCCGTCATCTCATTGTTCAGCAGAAACCCGCCAGCCCAACGTGAAGAGCCGAAAGGTGCTTCAACGGTCGCGGTCATGGAAACCGCGTTGCCGAAGCGATCGACGATAGACAGGTGCGTGGTGCCGGGGCCCGCCTGAGTCGTGTCCCGTCCCCATCGCTGGATGATCGGCTTCCCGCGCAGAACGGCGCCGGGATCTCCGGGCTGAGCTTTTCCTTGGGGAGCGACTTGCTGCCGGGCCCGAGCGTCGAGATAGTCCGCAGCCATGAGATCGACGGTTGGAACGGCGACAAATTCCGGATCGGCAACGTAGTGATCGCGGTCCGCGTAGGCGAGACGCTGGGCGTCTACGAAAGCGGATTCTCGATCTGCCTCCGATGCTTCGTCAGCCTCCGCCATCAACCGATCATAGAGACCGAGGATCATGATCTGAGCAACCCCCGAAGAGGGCGGCGGCATGGTGCAGACCCGGTTCGAGCCGACGGGCGCGCAGAGGGGGTCTCGGCGTGCAACCGAATAGGCTGCCAGATCCGTCAGCGCCAGGGTACCGGGGTTCGGCCCGGCGCGAACCGCGGCGACAATCTCCTCTGCCAGCGCGCCTTCGTAGAAGGCACCGGCGCCATCGGCAGCAACCCGCGAGAGGGTCTGCGCATAGGCCGGATTATCACGCACACCGCCTGCCGACAGAGGCTGTCCACCTGGATAGAAATAGACCGCGGTGGCAGGGTTCTGACTGAGACGGCCGACGCCCTGCAAACGTTTGAGGAAGCCCTCGAGCCTGGGCGACACCACAAAACCCTGCTCTGCCAGCTCAATGGCTGGCGCCAGCAGCGCCGGGAAATCCAAACGCCCAAACGCTCGATGACTGGCTTCGTAGAGGGCCACGGTGCCCGGCACGCCGACGGCCAACCCGCTTTGCCACGCATCGACGAACCCCATGGGCTCGCCCGCTTCCAGAAACATATCAGCATGGGCTCCAGCCGGTGCGGTCTCCCGACCATCTAGGGCGAAGAGCTGGTCAGAAGAGCGTTCATAAACCAGCATGAAGGCACCACCGCCAAGACCGGAAGACTGAGGTTCAACCAGACCCAATACCGCATGCGCCGCAATGGCGGCATCGACGGCGTGACCTCCATCGCGCAACACCTCGGCTGCCACCTCCGCGGCATAGGGGTTCGCCACTGCCACCATACCCCCATAAGGCCAGCCGACGGTTCCAGCGGGAACCACGCGATCCGCCTGATGCGGAGCGCAGGAGGCCAGCAGAAGAACGGTAAGCAAGACAACGACGCAGCGCATCCGAATACCTCAATGATTAACAACGCCGCACACCATGCCATAGCGCCGGCGCGGGTCAACCACAGCAGGAAGGGTGGTGCCGTTCGTTAACCTTTAACCTTTTCCAAGTTCGGCGAGTGTTGCCCCCGGGCCTCTTTTACCCTCGGTTCAAAACGTTAAAGGTTAACGAACGGCACCAATCTTCCCAAGATTCCAGTCTTCACGGGGATTTCACAGTGGCAGTTGAATACTTCACTCCGCCAGTTTTCTGACACCCCGGGGCCGTTATCTCTCCCTCCCCTCCCCTCCCCTCCCGACGGTCCCGGGGTTCCCCCTCTTTTCGAACCTATTGCTTCATTTTCACAATCCGCCGCTACTTCAGCTCGGCGGTCCCGCAAGGCCAGCAGATTCGGTCAACCCCCAAATCTGTGATGTAAATCACGGACTTACGTGAGACTCACCTAGTTTCTTACGAGACCTGCGTCACAGTTTCCGCACCGGACATGAGTAATCTAGCCACTCGGTCATACAGAACCGGCGCGCTCAAGCGCAAAGTGCAGGAGGTCAGCAAAATGAACAAAAGTTATTTCCCAGGTCAACGAACCCTCTCGGGACTGGCACTCGTGCTATCCGCGTGGGCGTTCCAGGCACCCGCCGCATTCGCCGCTTGCGAATGTCTCTGCGTCGATGGCGCGCCTTACAACGTCTGTACAGAAGGGTTCGCGGGTCAAACGAAGGAGACAACCCAAACCTGCACCGACACCCTGGCAACCGAATGCCCTGTGCCGGATCCGATAACGACTACTGAGCCTACGGCGGCCGATCCGGTAAACGCGGCCGCGGTTGCGAACGGTCTCGATTGCAAACCCCGCCAGGTCTATCGTCCTGACCTGGGACGGCACAAGGTTTATACCGTGTGCATGCCCGAGAAGTGGGCCAATGCCCAGACCAAGCGAGCGGAAAAGAAGGCTGATCTGGTCGCCGCGCGCCAGGAACGCAAAGCCTGGAAGGGCAACTGGAAGAAGCACGATCGCAAGGCCAGCGACCGCAAGGTCAGCTGGGACTGGCGCGACCAGCAGCACTGGAAGGCTCGGCACGACAAAGACTGAGCGCTTCTGGCAGGCTCAGCGACTCAGCGTAAGCCGCCGGCCAGCGCCCGCACGGACCGAGAGGCTTTCCTCCCAGGCCAAAGAAAAGGCCGCCGCTGGTATCAACCGCGGCGGCTTTTTTGCTCCAAATGCAGCAGGCTTGCAGAACAACGCCTTCGAAATCATCATCGAAGCATCTTCGCTGACACAGAGTGCTGAATGCAGGACAGCAACGACGAGGGCTCCATCAAATCCATCAGTCGCTATCCGACCCCTGAACTGGCCGAACTGCCACCCGACGTCCGTGAGCGAATAGAGAACGTCCAAGAAAAATCCGGCTTCGTGCCCAACGTCTTCCTGGCGCTGGCCCATCGGCCCGATGAATTCCGAGCCTTCTTTGCCTATCACGACGCGTTGATGCTGCGAGAAGGCAACCTGACCAAAGCGGAGAAGGAAATGATCGTCGTTGCTACCAGCGCGGCAAATGACTGCACCTATTGCGTCATCGCGCACGGGGCGATTCTGCGCATTTACGCGAGGGACCCTCTGGTGGCGGATCAGGTGGCAATCAATTACCGGACGGCCGAGCTATCCGACCGGCAGCGAGCCATGCTGGACTTCGCCGTGACCCTGGCTCGGGACCCTCAGGCAATAGGCGAATCGGGCCGTGAGCGCCTGCGCGAGCACGGCTTCACCGCGGAAGACATCTGGGACATCGGAGCCATTACCGCTCTGTTTGCCCTGTCGAATCGGATGGCTCACCTCACCAATATGCGTCCGAACGAAGAGTTCTACCTGATGGGACGGCTGCCGCGCTGACGCGCTCTTTGCCCTCTGCTTCCGCGTCGGGGCGCACTGGGGTGACGCGCTCTTTGCCTTCTGCTTCCGCGTCGGGGCGCACTGGGGTAAGGTCGGTCATCGATTCTGATACCAGGGAGCTCGGACATGCTTTACGACAACATTCTGCAGACCATCGGCAATACGCCCATCGTTCGGCTCAACCGGACCGGACCCGATCACGTCGAGATCTACGTGAAGGTAGAGTCGTTCAACCCGCTGTCGTCGGTTAAAGACCGCCTCGCGTACGCGATCGTCAAAGACGCCGAAGATTCGGGCGCGCTGGAGCCGGGCCAGACAATTATAGAAGCCACCTCCGGCAACACGGGAATCGCTCTGGCCATGGTTTGTGCAGCTACGGGTCATCCCTTCGTAGCGACCATGGTGGAGACCTTCTCCATCGAGCGCCGCAAGATCATGCGGGCCCTTGGGGCAAAGGTCATCCTGACGCCCGCGGCGGAACGCGGCAGCGGCATGGTCAGACGCGCGGAGGAACTGGCCGCGGAGCACGGCTGGTTCCTGGCGAGGCAGTTCGAGAATCCGGCCAACCCCGCCTACCACGCCAGCACCACCGGTCCCGAGATTCTTGAAGACTTCGCCGGCCGCAGGCTCGACTACTGGGTGACAGGCTGGGGCACGGGCGGCACCCTGTCCGGAGCCGGGCGCGTGATGAAAGCCCCCAGACCCGATCTGCAGACCGTTGCCGCCGAGCCTGAACAGGCGTCCATGCTCGCGGGCAAGGAGTGGAGCCCGCACATGATTCAGGGCTGGACGCCGGATTTCGTCCCGGAAGTTCTTGACCGCGAAATCCCCGACCAGCTGGAGCCCGTAAATCAGGACACGGCAAAAGAGACCGCTCTGGCACTGGCACAGACCGAGGGGATATTCACCGGCGTTTCCGGCGGAGCGACCCTTGCGGCCGCGCTGAGCGTTGCCCGGGACGCGGAGCCGGGCAGCGTGTTCTGCGTCATGCTGCCGGATACTGGAGAGCGTTACCTCTCTACCTTCATGTTCGAAGGCATCAACGAGGGCAGTGACGACGAATGGCTGGCGTCGCTGTAGAAAACTGCCGACGAGCAACGCGACGTCAGCAATAGCGGCCTCCCGGAAAGGAAGAAGGCCTGACGCCATTTCAGCCGCTGCCGATGGTCCGGGTACCCACAGAGGTCCCAGACTGATGCCCCATGCGTTCCCTCCTAAGACCCTTCTGCATGAAATCCTTCTGCATGAAGATCTTGTGGATGTCTCTGCTCCTGGTGTCCGGCGGCAACCTGTTCGGCGCAGACGTCTATCGCTGCAAGGTGCCGGGCTCACCGACTCAGTTCAGCCAGTTTCCCTGCTCGCAACCGCCGCGAAACGGTACTGAAACCGTTCCGCCTGCAGGTTCCCTCGAAGCTTTTCAGCAGCGACTGAATCCTGGAGCGGCCCAGGTCGTAGAGATACCGGCGTTGAGCAGTCGCGAGCTACAGACGCTGAAACAGGCTGAGCGCAGGGCAGCCAGGGAGCAACAGGCCCTGCGCGCATCCCGTTTGCGTAACGCCGGGGCACTGCGGCGCCAGCGCGCGATGCGCGCCGACCGCTGTCGAGCCGCGCGCCAGGGTCTGCAGCAGCTGGCCGATCGGAAGCGAAAGGGCTACACCCTCAACGACGCCCGGAAGCTGGCAGAGCGCGAGCTCGAGCTTAAAAAGGAGGCCAGCGCCAGCTGCCGCATCTGATGGGTCCATCGTGGTGCAGCCAGCGAAGTCTGGTTAAGCTAAGAGACTGCAATTCACCTGAAAGGCGAAACTCATGGCGGAAACTGCCCAGACCTCGAAGTTCAGCTTCGAGACCATCTTCAACCCGGAGATCATCGCCGACCCCTACCCCCTGTACCGGCAGCTGCGCGAGACAAACCCCGTGCTTGAACTGCCGGAGGCCAATATGGTGGTGCTGACCCGATATCAGGATGTCCAGACGCTGCTGCGGG
The DNA here is from genome assembly GCA_947258825.1 of uncultured Pseudomonadales bacterium. GTDB lineage: Bacteria > Pseudomonadota > Gammaproteobacteria > Pseudomonadales > Azotimanducaceae > UBA7803. The sequence goes on along the minus strand of CAMYJX010000020.1, from coordinate 22,115 downwards.
ACAAACGGTTGGGGCATGACAACTTCGCAGGGCTTTCCGCCGAGGAGCGCGAAGACCGGCTGAACAACCCGGCCATTGCCAATCTGACTCGCACCATGCTGCTGCAGAACCCGCCGGACCACACGCGGCTGCGCGCTCTTGTGGTCAAAGCGTTCGACGCGCGACGGGTGGAGGCCATGCGGATGCGCATACGGGCCATCGCCAACGAGCTGATCGACGAGTTCCTCGCCCAAGGCGAGGGCGATCTGAAATCTCTGTACACCCATCCGCTTCCCGTAATCGTGATATGCGACATGCTGGGTATCCCCGAATCGGACAGAGCCGAATTCGTAAAAGGCACCCGCATATCCGGCCGGCTCATCGATCCCAGCCCCATGACCGACGCAGAGCTCGAAGACGCCAATCGCAGCTCGCTGGAGAGTCAGGCCTACTTTGCGGAACTGTGCGACCGTCGACGCAAAGACCCGGAAGACGACCTCATCACCGCCCTGGTTCAGAGCGAAACGGAGGACGGCAAGCTGAGCAAGGACGAGCTCACTTCGAACATAGGCCTGCTGTTTGCGGCAGGTCATGAAACCACGGTAAACCTCATGGGCAACGCGCTTATTGCCCTGTTTCGCAACCCCGATCAGCTGGAACTGCTGCGCAACGACCTTTCTTTGATGCCGAACGCGGTCGAGGAATTTCTACGTTACGACAGCTCCGTTCAGCTCACAGGACGCCACGCCCTGGAAGCGGCGGACATCGCCGGGGTGGAGCTGCCGAAGGGCCGCAGCGTGATCGCGCTGCTGGCAGCCGCAAACCGCGATCCAGCAGCCTTCGAGCACCCCGAGCAGCTGGACATCACCCGAGAGAAGATCAAGCCCCTTTCTTTCGGCGGTGGTATCCATCTATGCCTCGGCGCCCAGCTGGCTCGCATAGAGGCGACCGAAGCGCTATCCGCGCTTTTCCAGCGGTTGCCAGATCTCCAGCTCACCGATTATGAGCAGCCCGAATGGAAACAGACCATCACGCTGCGCGGGGTCACCCACCTGCCGGCAACCTGGTAGCGCTTTCAAAGCTGAACGGGCTGAACGATGCCCCGCGCCAGCCTGGCGCGTGCTCCATCCTTCAGCTCGGTGATTTAGCTGCCTCGATCAGCTGATTCACCCCTGGCACGCTGAAATGTCCCACAGGCAATCCTTCGCTGACCATTTTCCAGGCGAGCTGCTGACAGACCAGATTGGCCGGGGTCGGCACGCCATGCATTCTTCCCAGCAGCACGATCTCGCCGTTCAGATAGTCAGATTCGATGTTCCCCGTTCCCCGGACGACGCTCTGCCAGGAAGAGCCACCGCCGCGCGGTCGCCCCGGCAGCTCGACCAGCTCGTAAACACCCTCGTGGCGAGACCGCGTCTCTTCCAATGACGCGCAGTCGATGCCGGCAGCCTGGTAACAGGCCAGACCTTCGGCCCGCAGCTGGCGGGCAATCTGCGTGGCGCCCTCCGCCATTTCTGTAGCCGCCTGAAGCGCGTTGCCCAGATTCATCAACAACTTCGCATATTTCTTGCGCATAACCGCGGGGTCCGGCTGGGCGCTGAACCCGGCACCATCCAGCGCGTCAGTTAGGGTTACCACGGTTTCGTCAACGCCGCCCGGGAAACAGCCAGCGTCCAGAATGCCGCCGCGCCCTCTGGCATGAGTCAGCACTTCACCGGGCGCCAGATGAACAGCGGGAAGATTCACCAGCATGCCGTAGGTTCGCGCAAACCGGCGTAAGGTCATGCGCTCGTTAGCGACGCCGTTCTGAGCACAGACTATGGCAGCATCGGCGGCGCTTGCCCGTTCCAGATCTTCAAGCGCGGCAACCGTGTGCTGCGATTTCATGCACAGCAGAACCACGTCGCGGCTGGAGTATTCCAGGGCATCAGGGCGCGTTACCACCGGCAGCTGCAAGACTGCGGTACCCTCCGGCGCAACCAGCTGCAGCCCGTGTTCCTGCAGTACCCGAGCATGCTCGCCCCGAGCAATGAGCACCACTTCATTACCCTGCTGATGCAGGCGCGCGCCGATCGTACCGCCGACGCCGCCCGCCCCATAGATTATGAATCGCACCGATCCTCCGCAGCGTTCGAGTAAAGAGGCTTTTAACTTGCCATAGCTTCCGACGGCCCGTCGAGAAACGCAGGCCATCGCGCCCCGAATGACATCCGATGGCCTGTTGTGCCACTTGACGCACAGAACCTCGCTGCAGACTTCACTAAAGTGAACGGGCAGGCAAATTGCGGGATGCCAACGGATGGCGGCTGGATATCACATTAACGACGATGAAGGACTCATCACGGTACGTGCGGAAGGCGTCGTGGACCCTGAAGCGCTGCAAGCCGTTGGCAGGGCCATGCTGGAAGACGCCTGTTTCGACCCGGATTTGCCTCAGCTGCTGGATTTCCGGGGGCTGCACGTGATGGCAAAGCCAACGACCCTGGCGGAGCTGAAGCCGTTCATCGAGGACGAGTTCCGGGATCAGGTCAACGGCATCATAGCTGTCGTCATAGACGATGATCTCGATGCGTCCCTGTGCGCGGACATATACCGCCTGACCTGCGCGATTCCCAAGGCAGAGCTGTTCGAGAACTACGATCAGGCTCTGAAATGGCTGATGCGCCGGGAGTTCGTGCCCCGAGGTCCGCTACTGCAGAAGCATCACGCCGCCTACGATCGCCGTGACGACGCCCCAAAATAGGTAAGGCCCCAGATAAGCCACAATCCTCGCCGCGCTCTCGTTGGCGCGCAGGCAGGGTTGACTCAGACTGCCGTTCTTTGGTCCGTTCATGGACGACTCCCTCACGCGGACTTCCTTTCGGTCTCCGGTACCCTGGCCCTCTTGAGCGGGTTGAGCGGGAGACCGCCATCGGCGGCGTCCGGTCATCCTGCGCTGAAGGCTGTGGCGGTTTCTGACGAACCTTTGCCCAGTACCTTGCTATAGAGTTTTACTCCTGCGGAGCGAAGACGGCAAATTTCTGACGCGAATACATGTATCAGCTTTGTATGTTCTGACGCTTTCCGGCAGCAAAGAAGGCATTGCCCCCAGGGGGAATTCGGTAAAAGTCGCCTGCCAGACAGCCGGCGGCAAACGCTGACCCGCACGAATCGCCAGACGAGCGAGATCCACTTAGAAAAGTGAAAATACTATGGATTGTGGGGCACTAACGTGTTGATCTGGATGGGTATTTTACTGGCTCACAGGTAGCCCGCCTGCTGGTGGGGTTTTATCCGATAGTTTTTGCGGTATAGTTTGCAGCCTCACTAGCCGGCGCTGTATGTTTATACAGTGTAATTCTCCTCGGCAGGGCGAAGACACGACATAAGCCCGGCTAGTGAGGCCAACCCCCTCCCAGCTTTTCAACCACCGTCAGGAACCTCAGGAAGCCGTTCCCGCCACGGGTACGCAGCGTCCGCGACAGCAAAAAACTCGGGGTTGAGGAACGACTCCTTGCTATTGTATTCGATCGCGCTGCCATCAACGGCCCAGACATCGCCGCCCGCCGCCTTCAAGACCGCGTGGGCGGCAGCAATGTCCCACTCTGACGTCGGACCGAGCCGCGGGTAAAGGTCGGCCTTGCCCTCCGCGAGGATGCACAGCTTGAGCGAGCTGCCCACCGGCGTTCGCGATACCGTCGGATACAGCTCTGCCAGGCTGGCAAGGTAATTTTCCAGCCGTTCTCCACCATGACTGCGGCTGGCCACCACAACCAGCTCCGCATCGTCTTGCATGGCACGTCCGCGCATATCCTGAACGCCTTCGGCGTCGTGGCGAAGGGCCGACCCCTGCTGCAGATCACCGGTGTAGACCACATTCTGCGCCGGCACGCCAACGACGCCGAATACCGGCTGGCAGTCGTCGATCAGGGCGATGTTCACCGTGAACTCGCCATTACGATTGATGAACTCCTTGGTTCCGTCCAGCGGATCAACCAGCCAGTAACGATGCCATTGGCGACGGGTATCGAAACTAGGCGGCACGGATTCTTCTGACAGCAGCGGCACGTCTCCCGCGAGAGCCGCCAGGCCATCGGCGATGATTCTGTGAGCGGCAAGATCCGCCTGGGTCAGCGGCGACTGGTCATCTTTCGTGTCCACGTCGAAATCCGTCTCATAGACCTCGAGAATCGCGTCTCCGGCGCGGCGTACGATTTCGATGAGAGACTGGGTAGCGGCAGCATCCATGAGGCAGTTCTCCTAGTATTGACGTCGGGTGTTGATGAAGCAGAGGACGTTGATCTCGATGCGCGTCGAGCGTGGCCGATGTGCGCGGGCTAACCTTAACCAGCAATCAGCGGGCGTGCCAGGCAAAGTGCGGCAATGGCCCTGGCCTCGCGGAACTCTTCGCCGTGAATCAGCTCGTCCAGGCGCGCTACCGGCCAGGGCACCAGCTCCGGCAGCTCGGGCTCGTCCGCGGGCAGACGTTGGGGATACAGATCGGTGGCAAGGAACACGTTTATGGTAAAACCCATATGGCCAGGCGCGATGCTCAATTGCTTGATGAAGCGGATACTTCTGGCGCCCATGCCTATCTCTTCTTTCAATTCCCGGTTCGCCGCATCTTCAAGGGGCTCGTCCAGACCCGCAGCCCCCTTGACCAGGGTAAGCTGCATCTCGTGGAATCCGGCGCAATACTCGCGGATGAGCAACAGCTCGTTACGCGCGTTCACCGCCACCACCATAACCGCGGCGGTCCCGACCCCGGGCAGGCGCTCGTAGGTACGCTCGACGCCGTTAGCGAATCGAAGATCCAGCTCCTCGACGCGAAAAAACCTAGTGGTAGCCAGCGGGCGCACCGCTTTGATCTCGGGAACTGCCAACGTTTCTTCCTCTGTCTGCACTCAGAATTGATGGGAAACGCTATTATAGAGCCTCAACCGGACACGAAGGACCCAATGATCCGCTGGGAAGCCATCGACACCGTGCTGCTGGACATGGACGGCACCCTTCTCGATCTCCACTACGACAATACGCTGTGGAATCAGCTGCTCCCAACCCGCTACAGCGAAGCTCACCGGCTTTCGGAAGAAGCAGCAAGATCCCATCTTTTCTCTCACATGCACGAGCACCACGGACAACTGACGTTCTACTGCCTGGACCACTGGGCGGAGTTCACCAGCATCAATATCGTCGGTCTGCATGAAGAGCTGGTGCAGCTGATCCGCTTTCGACCCAACGCAGAGCGGTTTCTGCTCTGGCTCAGGAACAACGGCAAGCGATCCCTGCTGGTGACCAATGCGCATCGAGACAGCCTCTCGGTCAAAGACGCCCATTCCGGCATCGTGGGGCTGCTGGATGCGGATGTCTCCTGTCACGATTACGGCAGCCCGAAGGAAACCCGGGCGTTCTGGGAAAGCCTGATGCACGAGCATCCTTACGACCCGGAGCGGACCCTGCTCATCGACGACAACGACAGCGTGCTGAACGCGGCGGCCGATTTCGGTATTCGACACCTGTTCACGGTTGCGCAGCCGGATTCTCGGCGAGCCGCAAGGGACGGCCTCAATTTTCCCTCCTTCAACGATTTCCTGGAGATTCTGCCCGATGGCTGAGGCCGATGGCGTGCGCCTCGACCGCTGGCTGTGGGCTGCTCGGTTCTTCAAGACGCGGGCTCAGGCAAAGGCGGCTGTGGAAGGAGGAAAGGTCCACCTCCTGCCCAAGTCGGCTTTGAAGACGGTGCCGGGGCAGGCGGGCGCCGGATCATCGTCCCAGGGCTACAAGCCGAAAGTGAGCAAAGCAATCAACGTGGGCGACCTTCTGAGCATTCGTCGGGGCTGGTCCGTACAGACCGTCCGAGTCACCGGGCTATCCGAGCAGCGAGGCAACGCAACGGCTGCAGCCGAGCTTTACGCAGAGACCGAAGCCAGCATCGAGGCGCGGGAAGCAGAAAGGGCGAGACGCCGCATGGAGAGTGCCGGACTCAAGGTGCCCGAATCACGACCCACCAAACGCGACCGCAGAGCGTTGCAGCGGTTGAAAGAGACACCGGGGGAAGCATCGTGAGCCAGGACCTGCTGCATCGTTTCAGTTTCCGCACCGCGCCCATTCGCGGTCAATGGGTGCGCCTGGACGGGGTCCTGGACGAGATGCTGCTGCGCCAGGACTATCCGTCAGCGGTCAGAGTGCTGTTGGCGGAAATGATGGCCGCCGTCAGCCTCATGGCAGATGGCATCAAATTCAAGGGCGCCGTCGCCCTGCAGTCTCGAGGCAGCGGGCCAGTGACGACGGCGTTGGCCGAATGCAGGGACCAGAAGCTTCTGCGCGGTATTGCCCGGTGGGAAGGAAAAATTCCCGAGGGCCACACCCAGGAGGCTCCCGCCGAGCGTCCAACCATCCACTACGGCGAGCTGGCCGATCTCATCGGCGAGGGTCGCATGGCAATTACCCTCACGCCCACGCGGGAAAAGGCACGGGACAACGAAGGTGGCGCACCGAACCTCAACTCGTATCAGGGTGTGGTCAGCCTGGAAAGCGGCAGCCTTGCGGCAAATCTCGAAGCCTACTTCGCCAACAGCGAGCAGCTTCCTACTCGACTGTTTTTTGCATTCTCCCGGAACACCATCACGGGCCTGCTGCTGCAGCGGCTGCCTACCCCGGACAACGCCACGGAGGTCGAGCGGGAGCATCAGGATGTGCTGTGGCAGGAAATCGACATCCTTGCGTCCACGCTGCGCCCGGGAGAGCTGGCCGAGCTGCCGGTGGAAACATTGCTGAGGCGGCTGTTTCATGAGCACCCGCTAACCCTTCAGCCTGGACGTGCACTGAGCTTTTCCTGCACCTGCTCCCGGGAACGAGCGGAACGCATGCTCCAGGCGCTGCCTAAAGAAGAGATTCTGGAGCTGCTGGAAACCCAGGGCATGGTCGATGTGACCTGCGAGGTCTGCGGCGCCCGCTACGAATACGACCGGCTGCATACGCATCTCATTTACGAACCCGGCGAACCGCCCATACACTGATCCGACCAGCCCTCATTCTGCTCGCAACCCCTTACATATCCGATATGCCAACGCCGTCCGCTCTGGCATAATTGCCCGTCACGCCGCAGAAACGCTGAGTACCATGGCTCTGGACATCGAAACGACCTCGAAGAACACCACCTACGTCGATCTTCCTTCCCCTGTACTGGCGGAGCTGGCAGTCCTGCGGGGCGAGGGTCACTTTGCCAGCAACGGTGCGCTGGTGGTACAAACCGGAGCACGAACCGGGCGCTCGCCGAAAGATCGGTTCATTGTGGATGAACCCTCGACCCGCGATTCCATCGACTGGGGAGAGGTGAATCAGCCGGTGGATCCCGGGGTTTTCGATGCGCTGTGGGACCGGGTGCAGGTATATCTGGATGACAAGGAAACCTTCGTTTCCCACCTGCACGTCGGCGCCGATCCGGAACACTACCTGCCGATTGAGGTAACCACCCAGACCGCCTGGCACGCGCTGTTCGGGCGCGATCTGTTCATCACCCCGGAGCACCACAACCCGCACAACAAAGAGACCTGGCAGATCGTAAACGCGCCAGGGTTCACCTGCGTTCCGGAACGCGACGGCACCAACAGCGACGGCACCGTCATGATCAACTTCGCCAGACGGCGGGTGCTGCTGGCAGGCATGCGCTACGCGGGCGAAATGAAAAAATCCATGTTCTCGGTGCTGAATTTTCTGCTTCCGGAAAAAGACGTCCTGCCCATGCACTGTTCCGCGAACCTGGGGCCCGGAGGCGACGTAACCCTGTTTTTCGGGCTGTCCGGCACCGGCAAGACGACCCTGTCAGCTGACCCTGGACGCTTTCTGATCGGCGACGACGAGCACGGCTGGGGTAAAGGCACAGTGTTCAATTTCGAAGGCGGGTGCTACGCCAAATGCGTCGATCTGAGCCGGGAGAACGAACCGGTGATTTACGATGCCATCTCTTTTGGCGCCATCGTCGAAAACGTCGTGATCGATGAAAATACCCGGGTTCCCGACTACACGGATACCAGCCTTACCGAGAACACCCGCGCCTGCTACTCGCGTGACGCCATCGAAGCAAAAGTACCCGAGAACCGCGCCGGCGAACCGAACCGCATCATATTCCTGACCTGCGATGTCAGCGGCGTGCTGCCACCGATATCGATCCTCTCCAAAGAAGCGGCCGCGTACCATTTCCTGTCCGGCTACACGGCGCAGGTAGGCTCTACCGAGGTCGGCTCCACGGAGGCCTACAAGGCAACCTTTTCGACCTGTTTCGGCGCGCCGTTCTTCCCCCGCGCGGCAGGCGTGTACGCGGACCTGCTGATCCGTCGGATCGACGATTTCGACTCGCAGGTGTATCTGGTCAATACCGGCTGGACGGGCGGCGGATACGGGGTCGGCGAACGGTTCAGCATTCCCGTCACCCGGGCGATCATCGACGCGATTCAGTCCGGGGCTCTGGACGGCGTGACCACGGAGCATCTGCCCGGCTTCAACCTCACCATCCCCAAGGCGGTTCCCGGGGTGGAAAACCGGCTGCTGAATCCGCGCCACACCTGGGAGGACAAAGACGCCTACGATGCGGCCGCTCGGAGCCTGATCGGCAAGTTCACCGAGAACTTCCAGAAGTACGACGTGCCGAAGGCAGTTGTAGACGCCGGTCCATCCACGGATTTTTAGGGGCTCCGCCTCCATCCGGTTGGAGAGGGACCGCCGGCCATGGCCGAATTCGCCAAACCCGTAACGACAGCGATTCTTAGGGCGCTGGAAGAAAACGACGGGCTTCTTACCCGGCTGCGCAGAGGCGTCGAGAAAGAGAGCCTGCGGGTGAACCCAAAGGGCGAGCTGTCCGACCGCCCTCACCCCAGGGTTCTGGGCTCGCCGCTGACCCACCCCAACATCACCACAGATTTTTCGGAAGCCCAGCTGGAACTCATCACCGACGTGCACGAGTCACCAGAAGCCAGCATTCGGCAGCTGGAGAACGTTCATCGTTTCGTCTATCAGGGCATCGAAGATGAGACGCTATGGGCATCCAGCATGCCCTGCATTCTCGGCGCCGACAGTGAGATTCCCGTTGGCCGCTACGGCAACTCCAACATCGCCATGGCGAAGACCGTATACCGGCTCGGTCTCGGCAACCGATATGGCCGGCTGATGCAGACCATTTCGGGCATTCACTACAACTTTTCGGTTCCAGAGACCTTCTGGCCTGTGCTCTCAGCCGCTGTGGGCGGACGGCCAAACCAGGATTTCCAGACCCAGACCTACTTCGGGCTGATCCGCAACTTCCGTCGCTTTTCCTGGTTGCTGATCTATCTGTTCGGCGCTTCCCCGGCAATCTGCCGATCGTTCATCGGCGACAAGCCGCACGATCTGCTGCCGCTTGACGAGGGAACCCTGCATCTGCCGTTCGCCACTTCCCTGCGAATGGGCCGGCTCGGGTATCAGAGCGATGCCCAGAGCTCGCTGCACATTTCCTACAACAGCCTGGATCAATACGCACGCTCCATGCGCCTGGCGTTGACCCAGTCCTATCCTCCATATGAAAGGCTAGGGGTCAAAGTCCAGGGCGAGTATCAGCAGCTCAACACGTCACTGATTCAGATCGAGAACGAATTCTACGGCACCATCCGACCAAAACGTCCCGTCAAAACCGGCGAGCGGCCGCTGACCGCCCTGCTCAGCCGCGGGGTTGAATATGTGGAAGTTCGCTGCCTCGACCTGAATCCGTTTCTGCACGTTGGCATCGACGAGCCGCAGATGCGCTTCATCGATACGTTCCTGCTGTACTGCCTGCTCGCAGACAGCCCGGCTGACAGCGAGCAGGAGAGCCGGATGATGGGCGAGAATCAGCTGGCAGTAGTGGAGCGCGGGCGGGAGCCGGAGCTCCTTTTGAAGCGGGCCAACGGCAGCGTCCGCCGCGAAGACTGGTCGCGTGAAATTCTCGAGAGATGCCGGCCACTGGCCGAGCTGCTCGACCGAGCCCACGGTGGCGACGACTATATCCAATCCTGGGAAGAACAGCTGCGGAAGGCAGACGACCCCGACTTGACCCCGTCCGCGCGGATTCTCGATCGATTGGTGAATCAACGGATCCCGTTCTTCCGATTTACCATGAACCAGTCCCTGGCCCACAAGGGGTACTTCGACGAGCACCCACTGCGGGACCGGACGCTGGCCGAATACCGTGCTCAGGCAGAAGCCTCGCTTGCCGAGCAGCAGCTGATAGAGAACGCGGATACCGTCGGCTTCGACGATTTCCTCGAAAGCTATCTGGCCATGGACTGAGAACCACCACTCAGCCCCATGCGCCTACCGAGCAACAGACTCCAGTGAATTTTCTCGCCCACAGCCTGATTCCTTCGCTGGCGGCGGATCCCGGACATCCTGATCTCATCGCCGGTGGGTTCATCGGGGACTTCATCAAAGGTCCGGTGCCGGAAAGCCTGCCAGAGCGGCTGGCGGAGGGCGTGCGCCTGCACCGCAGAATCGATGCCTACAGCAACGGCCATGCGGAAATTCGGGCGAGCTGCGCAAGGTTCCCCAAAAAGCTGCGACGGTTTGCGCCCATCTTCGTCGACGTTATCGCCGACCACCTGTTGGCAACGCGCTGGGCGCAGTTCTGCGACACGCCGCTGAACGACTTCACCAGCGGCGTGTATCAGGTCATTGAGCAACGCGCGGAACTGCTGACCGATCGCGGGCTGCGGTTCTTCGAGCACGTGGTGGCGGTAGATCTGCTGGCGGGCTACGCCGAGCGGGAGGTCATGATGCGCAGCCTGGGGTCATTGACTCATCGGTTGGGACGCCCGGCTCTCGATGCCCCGCTTGCCGTCGTCGTCGAGCGTGAGTTCGAGGGCCTGGAAGAAGATTTTCTGCGCTATTTCCCCGATCTGGTCAGCCATGCCAGGGGTTGGCTGGACGGGCGAGAGGCATCCGCCGAGAACGCGGCCCGGCCCGCTTAGCGCTGAACGATGAAGTTCGTGAACATCACATCGTCGATATACGGATTGCCTTCTTCCGCTTCGAGAATAGATCGCAACTCCGCCAGGGCCTCGGCCCGTATCGCCTCGCGACCGCTACCGGAGGAAACCGCCGCTTCGTCCTGTCGGGACAGCAACAGCACCATGGCGTTACGCAATGCCGGCAGATGATAGCGCGCCGCCATTTCCGCCGCCTGACTGGAGATACGGATGGATACATCGGCTTTGACGAAGCTGAGCCTGCCATCGTCGGATACCCCGAAGTTTGTGACGAACGCGGGTTGCAGAGGCAAGTAACGCACCTCTGCCGCTTCTTCCTCAGCGGCCGCGCCCGCAAACGTCGGCACGAGCAAGAAAAAAGCCATTACACTGATCAATAACCGCATGGGGCATCTACCTGAACCACCGCTGGTGTTGAAAGCATAGTTGACGCTGCTCCCCCGGCCAGTACCCTTGCCACTTCACCCAAGAGAGTCCAGACATATCGTCATGAAAGCTGTCCTTTGCAAATCCAACGGCCTGCCGGAGAACCTAGTCATCGAGGAGATCCCGGCACCCCTCCCGGGCACGGATGAAGTTCTGGTGGACGTCCACGCGTCGGCGCTCAATTTTCCGGACGTTCTGATGATCCAGGGCAAGTACCAGAGCCAGCCCGCCTTCCCGTTCTCACCGGGAGGAGAAATGGCCGGCGTCGTCGCAGCCACGGGCGCCGAGGTCACCACCTTCAAACCAGGCGATCGGGTTTTCGGCGGCATCGGCCACGGCGGCTTTGCCGAGCAGGCAGCCATAAAGGCGCGGTCGCTGCGCCTCATGCCTGAAGGCATGGGCTTTCAGGAAGCTTCGGGCATCAGCACCACCTACGGAACGTCTTACTACGCGTTGAAGCAGCGGGCCAACCTGCAGCCTGGCGAGACGCTGCTGGTAACCGGCGCGGCAGGCGGCGTTGGCCTCGCCGCGGTGGAGCTGGGCAAAGCCATGGGCGCCAGAGTGATAGCGGCCGCTTCCAGTGCGGAAAAGCTCGCCGCGGCCAGGAAATCCGGGGCCGACGAGCTCATCGACTATTCAGATGGCAAGCTGAAAGATAAGGTGAAAGCGCTCACCGAGGGCAAAGGCGCCGACGTTATCTACGATCCGGTTGGTGGGGACCTCTTCGACCAGTGCATGCGATGCATCGCCTGGTACGGCAGGGTGCTGGTCATCGGCTTCGCAGCCGGCGACATTCCCCGGGTGCCGATCAACCTGATACTGCTGAAGAGCTGCCAGCTGGTAGGCGTGTTCTACGGCGCTTGGAGCGGGCGAAGACCTGACGAAGCGGAGGCCAACTTCAGGGAGATTCTGACGCTGTACGAGCAGGGTAAGATCAAGCCCCTCATCGGCAGGGAGTACCCTATGGCGGAGTACGCGGCCGCGATGCGCTGCCTCATGGAGCGGCGGGCCATCGGCAAAGTAGTGGTGAACATAAGATGATAAGAAGTCTGTTCGAGGCCAGCAGCGAAACCCTGGCGCTGTATATTCTTGCCCTGACCGGCTGCCTGTTGTTCGGCGCCCTGGTCATGGAGCACTTCTTCGCGCTGGCCCCGTGCCCGCTGTGCCTGATGCAGCGAATCTGGTTCTTCGCCGCGGGCCTGTTTGCGTTCATCAGCCTGCTGCACAACCCGCGCTGGGGGATCTATCCGGTGCTTTCCGTCGCATCAGCGATCACCGGGGCCGGATTCTCCATCCGCCAGCTGTACCTGCAGAGCCTGCCGGCGGATCAGGTACCCGCATGCGGCCCGGACATCACCTACATGATCGACGCCTTTCCGCTCAGCGACCTGCTGGCGGCCATGACCCGCGGCACCGGCGATTGCGCCGCCGTTTCCTGGCAGTTCCTGGGGCTTTCCATTCCGGCCTGGGCCCTGCTCGGTTTCGCCGCAATCGTCGTGCTGGGCATCGCACAGTTGCGAGCGGGCAACCGAGCATAGGCGGCGATTCATGGATCTCAACCGGTCAGAAGCGCTGTACGAACGGGCGAAACGGGTCATTCCGGGCGGCATCCCGGGCATCAGAGCTCCGGAAAACTACGTTCGCGGCGACTATCCCATACTGCTCGCCAGTGGCGCCGGAGGCAGAATCACAGATGTCGACGGCAACGAGTTCGTCGACCTGCTGCTGGGGTATGGCCCCATCATACTCGGCCACGGTGAAACCAAAGTCGACGCTGCCGCGGCAGAACGCGCTCGCGAGGGGTTCTGCCTGAACCTGCCGGAACCCATCATGATCGAGCTTGCGGAAAAGCTCGTGACTCTGGTGCCGAGCGCCGAGCGGGTGCTGTTCTTCAAGACGGGGTCAGATGCCACCACCGCCGCCGTGCGCGTCGCCAGAGCACATACCGGAAAGTCACTGATCCTGCGCTGCGGCTACCACGGCTGGCACGACTGGTGCCTGGAGCAGGACCCGGGGGTGCCCGTCATCAGCCCCGAGGAAGTCGTGCCCTTCCCATACAACGATCTGGATCGGCTGGCATCACTTCTGAAACAGCACAGCGGGCGCGTAGCCGGCATCATCATCACGCCGATCGGTCACGAGTTTGATCGCCAGATCGACCCACCCGGAGAAGGCTATCTGGCGGGGGTGAGGAAGCTGGCGGACGAGCATAACGCCGTGCTGATCTTTGACGAAGTGCGCAGCGGTTTTCGCGTCCACATCGGCGGGGCTCAGGCGCTTTACGGCGTCACACCCGATCTGACCGCCCTCGGCAAGGCGCTCGCCAATGGCTATCCCCTGACCGCTCTGACAGGTCGAGCGTCCATCATGGAAGCATCGCGCAGCACCTTCATTTCTTCCACCTACTTCGGCAACGGCATGGACATGGCCGCGGCTCTGCAGACGCTGGAGCACCTGGAACATTCGCGCGTGCTGGAACACATCGCGCAGCTGGGGACAGATCTGCAGCGGGAAATGCAGGGGATGGTCGAAGCGTTCGGCCTGCCGGTGACCGTTTCTCCCTATCCCCAGATGCCCTTCCTGCATTTCGACGCCGACCTCAGCCAGGATCAGGATCGGAACAGAAACCGCTTCTATGGCGCGCTGGCCAGGGAAGGCGTGTTCGCGCATCCCCGACACCACGGATTCCTGTGCTGGCGACACTCCGCCGCCGACATGGAAAGGGTGCTCGAGGCCTGCCGAAAAGCCTGCCAATCCATCTAGCGGCTGGCGAAATCTCAATCCGTTGCTATCTTTCCAGGGCAATGGTGAGGGAATAAACAACAATGCATCAGACCACGACGGCCGGCCGGGAACAGGCAAACGCCACTACAGCCAACTATTATCAAACCGCAGACCAGTCTTTTTCAGAGTGCCGACAGCGACTTATCAGCTATCTGATCAAGCTGAACAACTCTCTGAACGACGATCTGGTCGATCTTTCACACGCCATCCTGAATCGTTTCTGTGACTCTCTGGTGGACTACTTGTCCGCCGGGCACTTCCGCGTTTTCCAGCGCGTCGCCCTGATGCCCACGGAGTACGCGGCGATCGAGGCCAGCACCCGGACAGCAATGCACTTCAACGACCGTTTCGGCCAGCTGCAGGACATTCAGCTGCCCGAAGTAAGAACCGCTCTCGAACGGCTGGCCCAGGAGCTGAGCACCCGCTTCGAGCTGGAGGATGACATTCTGGGCACCTTATCGAGCTGAGAACCCTGATGTCGACTATAGGTCCCAGGCCACCGGCAGATGACGAATGCCCTGCAGCACGGGTATTCGCTTCTCCATGACCACCTCCCCGTTCAGACGAAGGTTCTTCAATCGTGGTAACAGTGCTTTAAGGAGTATTTCACCTTCAAGCCGAGCCAGCGGCGCGCCGCGACAGAAATGCGTACCGTAGCCGAATGCCAGATGCCGCCGTACTTTTGAAAGATCCCTGTCCAGGCTGAAAGACATCGGGTCTTCGAAGACTTCCGGATCGAGGTTGGCGCCCGCCCAGAGCAACATCACTTTGGTATCGACCTCCAGAGGGCACCCATTCAGGTCCACCGGCTCGTCGTTGGTGCGAAAGAGGCCTTGTACGGGCGCGTCCAGCCGCAGCGTTTCCTCTATCGCCAGGGGGATAAGGGCTGGATCCCTGCAAACTCTTTCGTATGCACCGGGCTCGGTCAGGAGACGATGAACGACGTTAGAGAGCATGATCGTCGTGGTCGCGCTTCCGGCAGTTTCCAGAAAGCCCATGAAGCCCAGAATCTTCTCGTCGGAAAGAAAAGAGCCGTCCGGCCCCGGTGTGGTCAGAAACCTGCAAACGATGTTCGTGTCGTTCTGCCACTCGCCGGATTCGAGCTTGGCCTTGCAGTCCGCGAGGTGGTCTACGTACATTTGCTGGGTCCTTACCGCCCCGAGCAGACCCGGATCGTCGGCCGGCAAACGGGCCATGTTCTCTTCCCGACTGCCGGATGGCTGCAGCATCATGCCTACGCCAGCAATGATTCCGTCGCGTATGAAACCAATCCGGCTGGTGCCATCAGGCTCTTCCAACGGATAGCCCAGCAGCTTGTGAATAACGAACAACGGAAACGGCACGGAGATCACGTCGTGCAGATCCATCTCACCGCTGCCGGATACCTCATCCAGGCGCGCGTTCACAAAGGCTTCCATGTCAGGAACCAGCGAGTTGAAAACTTCTCTGGAAAAGCAATCCGCCACAATGCGTACCTCGAACGTGTGGTCTGGCGGATCAACGCTGACCAGCACCCCCGGCGTTTCCAGGTAATCGAGCGCAGGCCCGTACTTGCTCTTCCACACGTCATACTGCTTGAGGATGCTCATGATTTCGCTATGCGATGCCACGGCGTAGTGATCGCCACTCGAGGAGTGGGCAAAGGGACAGCGGCTGTTGTGCATACCCTGATAGACTTCTTTGAAATCGGTCAGAAAAGGTTCGGAGTTGAAGTCAACTTCCGCCCAACCTTCTACTGGGTGAGTTTTGGGATCATTCATGGCTGTTACCCTCTAATGAAGCCGGCGGAACTATGCATCCACAAGCTGTTGAATCTGGCTGGCCCAGGTTTTCACAATCTCAGCTTTGTGTTTCTCGCTGAGCGCATCAACACCCAGGACGCGTCTTAGAACGTCGAAACCCAGAAGTTGCGAGATGATCAACGACGCGCGTTGCTTCGCCCGCTTTCCGCCAATGTGGGCCGCGAGCCTGTCGATGAACTGAGTCTCCAGGATGTGTTTGATATGCCGGTTTACATTCTGGCTGCCGACGGAATACAGGAGCGCAATGGTCGCATCGAACTGGAACTCGTCGCGTTCCTTGCTGGTGAAGTACCTGGCCAGCTGGATGCCGAGGGTCTCTTTCGGCCCTCCCAGTAAGGTGTGGATGCCGACGGCGCTGTCGAACACAGCTTCAAACAGTTTCTGCTTCGAACCGAAGTAACGCTTGATGAGCGCCTGGTCGACGCCCGCGTTGTTACAGATTTCCCGTACCCCTGCCGCTTCGTACCCCTTGGCCGTAAACGCCATGCGTGCGGATTCGAGTATCTTCTGGCGCGTGGCTTCAGCATCTCTGCGGTTTTGAGCCTCAGTCATGGAGCCGATACTAGATCATTCCGAGGCATAAGTCAGCAGCTGTTGACATAGATGCGTCGCGGAGTATTCTTGTGCTGACTGCGAGGAAGCGAACCGATGTACAAACACGTGTTGAGCCCGATAGATATCGGTGGGGTCGCTGTCCCCAACCGCGTCGTGCGCACGGCTCATGCCACCGGCATCGGCGCCGGCAGGATGAGCGACGATCTGATTGAGTACCACGCTGCCCGAGCCAGAGGGGGCGTCGGCCTTACTATCCTTGAAATATTGTCGGTTCACCCGTCAAGCCCCGCGTCTCTGAACGCGTTCGATCCCACGTTGCCGGCGGGATACGCCGGGTTGATGGCTGCTTGCGAACCTCATGGCATGAAGGTGTTTCAGCAGATCTGGCATGCCGGTCACAACGGCTCACCTTTAGACGGCAGCCCACCCTGGTCCGCGTCCGACATACCCAGCCCTCAGGTAGGCGTGGTGCCGCGCCCAATGAGCAAGGCACAAATTGATGAGATCGTTGACGCCTATGCCCGAACCGTAAAGCTTTGTCGCGATAGCGGTTTGGACGGGGTGGAAATTCACGGCGCGCATGGCTACCTGCCGCAGCAGTTTCTCTCGGAGAACACAAATAAGCGCGAGGATGAGTACGGCGGCAGCCTGGGAAATCGCATGCGCTTTCTGGTTGA
Source organism: uncultured Pseudomonadales bacterium (assembly GCA_947258825.1). Classification (GTDB taxonomy): domain Bacteria; phylum Pseudomonadota; class Gammaproteobacteria; order Pseudomonadales; family Azotimanducaceae; genus UBA7803. The sequence continues at coordinate 4,919 of CAMYJX010000020.1, read as the reverse complement.
GATCATGCAGGCCTGCTTCGATCTGGCAAAGGCCGACGGGTTTGCCATCGGCGTTCGCTTAGCCGCTGATGAGACGGCGGGCGGCATCGGTCCCGAAGAAAACATCGCTGTTGTCGAAGCGCTGAAAGCCACCGGGCTTGCAGACTTCATCAACGTATCGCTGGGTAACTATCACAGCTTTCCAAAGCTCATCGGCGGCATGCATGAGCCAGCGGGTTATGAACTGGAAACCGCTGTGCCTGTGACCCGGAAGGCCGACGTGCCGACCATTGTCACCGGGCGATTCCGCACGATGGAAGAAGCCGACCAGGTGATTCGTCTGGGGCAGGCAGATCTCGTCGGTATGACACGGGCGACCATCGCAGATCCTGACCTGGTCAGGAAAACGAAAGACGGTAAAGAAGACAGGGTTCGCCCATGCATCGCGTGCAATCAGGGGTGCGTGGGCCAGCTCCTCGGCCCTGAGCGCAAAGTGGGCTGCGCGGTAAACGCCGGGGCCGGATTCGAACGCTCGCTGGGCGACGACAGGCTTACACCTGTAAAAACGCCGAAAAGCATCGTTGTTGTGGGCGGGGGTCCGGCAGGCATGGAGGCTGCCCGGGTGGCGGCCAAGCGGGGTCATCGGGTTGTGTTGGCCGAGGCCATGCCGGACCTTGGCGGCACGCTGTCCCTTGCAGCACGGGCACCAACCCGTCAGCAGTTTGGCGACTTCGTGCACTGGCTATCCGCGGAAGTCTACGCGGAAGGCGTCGACGTCAGGTTATCAACCTTCATTTCCGAACAAGACCTGGATGAATTCGAAGCGGATGAGTACATCGTTGCGACCGGAGCAGAACCACGGCTTGATGGGCTGCAGATGTCCCATCCGGGAGAGCCCATAGAAGGTATCGATCTCGATCATGTGGTTTCCAGCAACCAGCTGTTCGAGGAGACTCGAGTCGGTGGTACCCACGCCCTGGTGATCGACGACGTAGGTCACTATGAGGGGCTGGCGGCGGCTGAGCATTTGGTCCGCCAGGGCCTCAAAGTCACCATGGTGACGCGATTGCCCACACTCGCGCCGGGAGTACGTACGGCTCTGATGACCGACCCGGCCCTGGAAAGGCTGGCCGACAAGCCCTTCACCTATCACGTTGGTACCCGGGTCTTGAAAACCGATGGGCAGTCGGCATCGCTGCAGGCGGTAACGGGAGGTGACGCCTGGTCGGTGAATGCCGACAAAGTCGTTTTCATTTCCCTCAACCGGCCCCGCAACGAGCTGGTGGACATTCTGGTCAGTCGAGGATTGCCGCATCGATTAGCGGGTGATGCGAACTCACCCAGGTTTCTGGTTCGGGCTGTCGCGGAAGGCAATGCGGCAGGACGCAGCGTTTAGATTTAACCCAGGGAGTCTTTCATGGCCGACAAAATCGCGCTGGTAACCGGCGCTTCCACTGGAATCGGCGCAGCGGTTTGCACGGCACTTGCGGAGCTCGGTATGAGCGTGGCCGTTTGCGACATCAACCAGGCCGATGGCGAGGCGCTGGCAGCCAGGCTGGGCGGTGCGTTCATCGAATGTGATGTGACCAGCTTGACGAGCATGCAGAAGGCTGTAGGCCGGTGCGTTGAAACATTCGGCGTGCCGGACTACGTTCACCTGAATGCCGGCATCATGACCGTGCCCACCGGCGACCCCTATCTCGCGATAGAGGATGTCACCGAGGCGCAGTACCGGAAAATCGTCGGCGTCAACCTCGACGGTGTGTTTCATGGCATGAAGACCGCACTACCCTTGATGCGTGACAAGGGGGGGACGATCACGATTACTGCGTCAACCGCGGGCCTGAGCGTTGTGCCCGTTGACCCCATGTATACCGCAACGAAATACGCCCTGATTGGTTTCGGGCGCGCCGTGGCGGCAGCGAACGAAGGGTCGAACCTGCGGATCAACGTGATTTGCCCCGGCGTGACAGACACCGCCATCGTCCCGGACGACTACAAGAAACCCGAATACGGAATGATGCCGGTTGAGCTGATGGCTGCGGAAGTCGTCGATCTGCTCAGGAACGGATCCAACGGCGAGGTACGCGTAAAGAACGCCGCGGACAAACCCTCGTTTGCCGTTGGCTTACCGGATCTCGGCTAGCTTTTCCCGGGGTATCGAATCGATCAGAACCGGTTGATCTTCGCGCAGGCGTCCCGCGGTTGAACGGGTGACGGCTACAGGTAGAACCCCTTAAACTGCTTCCAACACTGGAACCGGCGATAGATCCATGACTTATGCGGGTGCTAGGCTGATTCTCGACGCGGACAGCCACCTTATGGAGCTGCCGGACTTTCTCAGCGCCCACGCCGATGCGGCCATTCGCGAACGTCTGCCTTCGCTCAACGAGGCGCTCACGGGCCAGTTCGATCCTCGCGCCAACGCCAGTCACGACGGCCATCCCGAAGATGTGGTTCAAAAGCTGGTGGAGTTGGGGGATAACCTTACCCGAGGACCCAAGTGGCACGACGCCCTGGGCGCATTCAGCGGCAAAGAGCGCTCTCAGGCGCTGGACCTGCTGGGCTTTCGACGACAGGTGATCTTCTCTTCATTCTGTGCCCGGCTGATCTTCGACGCCCCCGACCTGGAGCTGCGCTACGGTGCCGCAAGCGCCCACAACAGGGCCATGGCCGCCTTCTGCGGCCACGACCAACGCTTGATCGGCGTGGCCATGGTGCCTCTCGACGACCCCGGCCGGGCGCTGGCGGAAATCAAAATCGCTGACGATCTTGGCCTGGGCGGGGTGTGGATAGCCGCCGACGCGCCCGGAGGCCGATCACCGGGACACCCACTGCACGATCCGATCTGGCGCTCGCTGGCCGAGCGAAAGCTGCCCTTCATCCTGCACGTGGGAAGCGCGCCCCTGACCATCGACGACGAGTGGATGAATGACGGAAGGCCTGAGCAGACGACGGCCAGAGGCGGCGCCGAGGTCATCGGCTCCAAGGATCTGACCATCATCCACCATGCAAGTCACCGCTTCCTCTCCGTCCTGGTGCTGGATGGCGTTCTCGAGCGGCATCCCGCTCTGAGAGGCGGCGTGATCGAGATCGGCGCCGGCTGGGTCCCTGACATGGTCCGCCGCCTGGATCACGCTGTGGACATCTGGTCGCGCTCGGAACCCCACCTGGCAGAGATGTCGAGAAAGCCCTCCGAGCAGATCTGCGAGCAGCTGCGTTTCACACCTTATCCCTTCGAAGATGTGGGCGTGCTGGTGAAAGAATCCCATCCCGAGCTTTACCTTTTCTCTTCCGACTATCCACACGCCGAAGGTGGACGGGACCCTATCGGCCGCTTCGACCGGAGCACGGTGAATTTGAGCGAGGCCGACAGAGGCAAGTTCTTTTCGGAAAACTTTCTGACTCTTTACCCGGAGCCGGCTGCCTGAGCTTACAGAGAAGCGCGGATTGGCTTTGACATGATTACAGGGGGCGATGGTGCTGTTACTGTCCCTGTTATCGGAAGGGATACATAGGGGGAGCCAATGAATCAGGATCAACCAGTAGACGTTTATCTCGTCTGCAACGCACGTTTTCACGATACGAACTTCGCCCGCCTGGAGTTGCTCAAGCTGCTTGCAGAGAACGAAGATATCAACACCCGAGTGGCCGAGAACTTCAGCGACACCGAGGCCATCAAACAATCGAGCCTGCTCATTACCTATACCTGCGACTTGAGACCGACAAAGCAAGAGCAGGTTGCGCTGGGTGAATTCCTGAGTAACGGCGGCCGGTGGTTCGCGCTGCATGCCACCAACGCCATTCTGGAGTTCGTCGACGGTGGCAAGGTGGATACCCCGGACGTGGCGCCCGACTTCATGAAGCTGCTGGGCAGCCGGTTTGTCGCACATCCGGCGAATCAGCGAATCTCCATCAGGGTCACCGACGTGCAGCACCCGCTTACCGCAGATATTTCGGACTTCGAGGTAGATGACGAGGAGCCCTACTACTGCGAACGGCTCGGTGACCAGACCGTGTTGCTGGAGGCGTCTTACAGCGAGCCTTCAGAAGGCTATGTGCAATCAGACTATGGCACCAACGAGGAAAGCCATCCTCAGATGTACCTGCACCCATGGGACAAAGGGGAGGTGTTGTATCTTTCCCTGGGGCATTGCGCCGGCAAGCACGACATGAAGCCCATGGTGGATATCTTCCCTGTGGTCAGAGGGTCCTGGAATTCGCCCATATACTACGAGCTGCTGCGCAGGGGTATCCGCTGGGGCATCGGCACTTTGTAGCGCAGCCGGCCCATGACAACGACGTGCGCTATGTCTGTTGTCGCCGATGATAAATCGATCACTGGACTGAGCGCCTCGTCGAGGTCTCTTTCAGGTCGATTCCGGCATCGCCTGCTCTGAGTTTTCGTATGAGTAGCCTTACAGGTCAATTTCGCGACGGAACAGTCTTGTAACCTGATCTCGCTGCGCAGCCGTGTACACCTGCTCATCGGGACGACGGCCGATGCGTCGTCAGATCGACCTGCTCTTCCAATGGGTGGCTGCGGATAGGGGTGACGATGTCCCCAGGGCCACGCAAAGGCGCTAGGGTAAATTCCAGGCTGGTCCCTGCGGTTTTGAAAGTCTTTACAAAAATGAAGCGGTGGGTGTGGGAGAGGATCATTTCAGCAGACAACGGATCAGGAATGTTGGATAGGCGCTCCACACTATACGTTGGATTTACGCTTCCCTTTACCGAGCCTGATCTTGGCCGAATCAGTCTCTGAGCCAGATCCTGGTGGTGGTCCGCTATCTCCCGGCGGTTTCAACAGATCCACACGCATCTCTTTGTTGGCCGTCCATATCCGTGAACCTGATGTGGACGCGGGAAATTCGGGACCCAAGGAAAAGCGGCGCCCCTCCGGGCGCCGCTTACTTCGCAGAAGGATCTGGCCCGCGGGT